>JAYTAK010000856.1:0-7432 GCA_043737515.1 Candidatus Kuenenia sp.
AAGCGTGAGAAACTGGTGTGTTTCGCTAGCGCTGCACACACCCTACATGAATCACTGAATCAACAGTCCGCTAGCCGCGGGTTGCGCATTCGGTCAGCACCGGCGGCTAGTGCCTTGCCGCTCACAAAACCTCAAATCTGACCGCGCGGAGTATAAACGAATGCCGACTTCCATCTTTTTCAGCGCCGTTTGTAGGTCGGATGGTACGGACGAACGGCCATGATTCTGTACACTTGAAGGCTCATCTCGGCGGAACGAGATGGCGACATTGGTGAAGCGAGGCAATGACAGATTCGATTGACAATCCCTATGCCGTGACCGAATCGGCCGAGTTCCATTCGACGAAGGGGGAGTTTGTACTGCAGGGAGACAAGATCCTGTGCGGCAGCCTGCTCAAGCTGCCGCAGATCTGCCTGCAAACCGGGGCGACGGAAGATGTCGTTGCGTATCAGCCCCGGATTCCCGTTAGAAGCCCGTGGCTTTGGAAACTGAAGCTCGCAACGGGAATTCTTGCTGCGTTGGCTTTTGTCGGATATATGGCTGCGTTGTTTGTTCTTGATGCCGGATCGAATCTGTTTGGAATCCTGCTGCTCATGATTGTCGCCTCTGGTGTCGCGTTTTTTGCTGCGATTGGGCCAATGTCGCTGTTGGCCCCGTCCGTGAAGATTCATGCCTGCGTCGGCAGAAAGCAACGGCGATCGTTTGGAGCACAAGCTTTGCTGACACTCGTGACTGGACTGCCGTTTTGGTTCGTGATCTTCGGAACGATATCGAGGTCGTCCACGTTTTCCATCCCCGCGTTGACGTTTTCAGATTCCTGGATGCCACTCATCCTCGTTGTCAGCGCTGTGGCTGTCAGCAGGGTCTTGAGGCGACTGCTGGTCTGGCACTGGCGCAGCACTCGCGATTTCGGGCTGAATCTCCGAGCCGAGTCACTGAACAATGGCGAGTTTCTTGTGTCTGGTTTCTCGCCAGAGTTTCTCGATGCCCTGCGACGCACGCTTGGCAACGATGCCCAACACAGTCGCGAACACGTTCTGTCGTGATGAGGGCTCGTTCATGGCGTAGCGTGCAACCACGGTTGAAAAACGTTTTTGAAGGCCGGTGCGGAAGAATTCCGGATCATCGCTGGCATAAGCGTTTCTGATCGCTAATATGCTCAGCCTGGCACCGCGGTTTCGCTGCCAGGTCCAGGAAGTGCGGATCAGAAAGCTGAATGCAGGGAGGCGATCATGGCGAAGCGGCACAAGGGCGGTAACGCAGGAAACGAAGAACCCGTTCTGCTCGCTCAACTCTGTTTTGAACGTGGCGACTATCGGCAGGCCGTGAAACACGCCCGCGTTGCCATTCGCAAATCGCCCGGCGACGTGACGAAAGTACTGCTGGAAAAGGTATCACTCGCGCGCGCGGATGAATTGCTTCGGGACGGCCATTTGGACCAGTCCCGCGATTTGCTTTTGCCGCTCGTCACATCCATCAAAGATCCGAACCTCCTGGGGAAACTACCGGATCTGTTGCTGCGTGCGGGGCTGGTCGATAAATTTCCCCTGTTCCGTTCGGCGGTCTCGGATGCAGACCGGCGTGCAGTGGAAGTGAATGCGTTTGATCGGGCGGTCGCGAATCTCATTCATGCCCGAACAGCGGAGGTTCGGGAACAGGCGGCGCTGGTGAGAAGCGCGCTGGAGGCCGTTGAAGCCGGCAAAGACGAGGCCGCAGCGGAATCCCTGCGAGGCATTCCACGGAGTTCACTGGCCGCCGACTGGCGGTACTTTGTTCGCGGGCTGTCGGCCTGGTATGCGAACGATGCTGAAGCAGTCGATGCCAACTGGAACCGCCTGGAGCCTGGCCGGGCACCGTCACGAATTGTTGAGCAGCTCACAACGGGTGGAGTACGATCTGCGCGTGTAAGCGTCGCCGCTGATGAGAATCCGGACCGACCGTCTGCTGCGACCAGACGATTTGGCACTCGCGCGAGCGCCGTCTTGCCGGCATCTGTCATGAACGCTGTGCCGGGATTGCGTTCATCGAACGGGTTGCAGCAGGTTCTCCTGGAACTTGCCAATGAAGACTGGGAAGCCGTCAACGAAGCGTTCCTGCAATGCCGTTCGGCTCTGCGGCAAACCGCGCCAATGCTGTTGGACCGGATCGCCGGGAAGATCAGCAGCAGAATCGTCCATTCCGGCGACGAGTGGGCTCTGACAAAGTTCATGCAGTCCGCCGAGGCTCCGCCGGACGATCCGCACTGGAATCGTGCCCGCGCGACGCTGTCGGAATTCCGATGTGCCGACGGTGACGAATCCCTGGAAACTGCTGAGAACCGCTGGCTGCAATGTCTGCGCGACATCGATTCCATCGATCAGTTCCCGGATGCCGAAAAACAGATCGCCCGATCACTCCTGAATACGCGTATCGGCCGGATGAGTGTGATGGAGATTCAGGGACTTTCCGGTTGTTCGTGCGGCTTGACCCACGAAGACGATATTGCCGACCTGCGGGAGCGGGCCGTTGAGTTTCTCGAACACGCCATCGCCGCCTTCCCTGCCTGCATTGACCCCTGGCGGGAGTTGATCAAGTTGCATGAGTTCGTGGACGATTCCGCAGCGCTGATCGCAGCGCGAAAAAGAATGCTGGCGCAGTTCCCTGACGATCTCGACTTGCTTGTGTCCGCCGGAAAATCAGAACTGGACGGCGGCGATTCGTTGCAGGCCAGGGATTATTTGTTGCGGGCACGGCGATTGAAACCGCTGGATGATGCACTACGTAACGCAGTTGCGGAGGCTCACCGGAGCTGTGCCCGCAAGTTTATCGTCGCGACCGAATTCGACGCGGCGCGGGCCGAACTGGATGCTGCGCTGTTACTCGCCACCCGAGGTTCGGCTGACCATGACAGTCATGCCGATCGAGTCACTCATGTTGTGCTGTTGGCAGTGCTGGAACTCTCGACCGGCAACGAGACTGAAGCCGGGCGACGCATTGATGAAGCTCGGAACATGTACACCGATCCGACGGCCGCCAATCTGCAACTGGCGATCGAAGCGACTCGCGTCGATCTTCCGCAGAGTGTGATCGAGAAGTTCGAACGCGCATGGCGACAGCAGGCTGGCGGGAAATGTCACACCCAAACGGCTGGCGCGGTCGCCCGGTTGCTGTCCAGGCTGACCAGGGGTACCTGTCCGGAACGCTCCGCCCATGGAGCGGACGCGCTGGCGTACATCAAGCGCGCCAACCGCGTGAGTTTCAAGTCCCGCGATCTCCGCAACGTCTGTGTGTTTCTGCAGATCATGCAACAGGGCAAGTTGCTCGAAAAACACATTACAAAGGGGAGGAAACAGTTTCCCGACGAACCATGGTTCCATTTGGCAGCGGCACAGTCGGAGATATTGAAGGGACCGTACGACTGCCGCCGCAAGGTTGCCTTTGACTGCTTCTCGCGAGTTCTGGAGATCTGCGAGAATTCGCCGGACGCAGGCCATCAGGAGATGGTTGAAATGGCGCGATTTGGGTTATCGTTTCTGAACGAATCCGGGCTGCGTGCGCCGCGACGACCGCTGTTCACGCCTTCGCCGATTAGTTCTGATCAGCCGGGTTTTGTCAACACGCTGTTTGACGCGATTGGCAAAATGCTGGGCAAGGCGGAAGCGAATGTCGGCGCGAACGAAGATACGGATGACGATGCGGATGAAATGAAGTCCGCAGCAAACAGCAAGGGGCAACGCTCACTTTGGTGATGCGCTGGCCACATTATCGGGATCCTGAACAATGAGTGACGCCTGGTCAGTTTTCAACCTGAATCCGTCAGCGGGTGACGAAGCCATTCGGCGGCGTTACCTGGAACTCGTGCGCGAGTTTCCGCCGGAACGTGCTCCGCAGCGATTCGCGGAGATCCGCAAAGCGTACGATGAACTCCGGGATCCGGTGGCACGGGTCCGGCGGCGGCTTTTCATGGAGGATCGCCCGGGGGATCTCGACGGTCTGATCGACGAGTTCAGACAGCAGGCATCCGAAGTCAGGATACCGACGGCGGCTTTGTTAAACCTCGCGAACGAAATCTGACCGGCGGAGAAGATCTTTCCATGAGTACCTGGCCCGAAGAAGAACAAATGCTGAACCGTTTTCGCGAATGGCTCGATACGACGCACGCAGAAACGGGCGTGCTGGCCGACGAAGATCCGACACAGATTTCGCCTGACGTAAGAACGGTGGGACTGTTCGATGTCGTCGAAGCATTCACGGCACTCCGGCACGAAGTCAAACTACAGACAAAGAGTTCCCGGACGGTTCAGGATTGCGCCGACTCCGCGATCGCGGCGCTGGAAACGGCGATCGAACGGTTCAACAGCGTCGAAGCAAAAGAAACGTCCGCCGCTCGCGCCGCCGTTGTGCCACTGGTCAAAACGATTGCCGAACTTCGCGAATCAGTCGATCGTGGCCGAATGGTGATCGAACGCGCGGCGAATCGGGTTTCAGAGGAAACCAGAACGCGGTTTGTGAACTGGCTCGACGAAGAATGCGGCCGCGAAACATGGTGGCGGCGCTGGATCATCCGGCGGTTTCGCCGCGCGCTGGAGTCCCGTTGGGAACAACAACTGCGGGAAATCCATCAACCGCTGTGTGAGTCGCTCGTCGATGGCTACAAACTGATTCAGCAGCGTCTTGATCGGGCAATGCAGGAACACGAGATTCGCCGCATCGAATGTGTCGGTCGTCCGGTCGATCTGCTGTGCATGACGGTTATTGACCTGATCGAAGATTCCGGCCGTCCGCCGGGAATGGTTGTCGAAGATGTCCGTCCCGGATACTGCTGGAGGACCGAAGTCGTTCGGTTTGCTGAAGTCCGGGCCACGACTCAGCGGAAGTAACACGACCCCGCATGGCCAGTCAAAAAATCAGAAGTGTCAGATCAGAATTCACAGTTTTCATCCCCCAATCGAAAGGACTCAGCAAATGACCACAGAAATCATCATTGGTATCGATCTAGGCACGACAAACAGCGTGGTGTCGGTGATTGAGGACGGACGACCGCGAGTCATCGGCGAAGCGGGGCAGTCCATTTTACCGTCAGTCGTGGGCGTCGATCATAACGGCGGCCTGATTGTTGGCCAGCCTGCGCTCAACCAGTTGATTCTTGCTCCGGAACGCACGGTCAAGTCAATCAAACGCCGAATGGGTGAGGACACCACGGTGCGGCTCGGCAACGCCGAATTCACTCCGCAGGAAATCTCAGCCGTTATTCTGCGGAAACTGAAACAGATGGCAGAAGCCGATCTGGGCCGGCCGATCGCAAAGGCCGTGATCACTGTCCCGGCGTTCTTTAACGAGATCCAGCGTGAAGCCACGCGTTCGGCAGGTGAAATGGCCGGACTGAATGTCGTCCGCATTATCAACGAACCCACGGCGGCTGCGCTGGCCTATTTTCCCAATCAGCACGCAGCCGAACGAGTCCTGGTATACGACCTCGGCGGCGGAACCTTTGACGTGTCCGTCGTGCAGATCGAAGGTGGAGTCGTCGAAGTGCTGGCCAGTCACGGCGACACAAAACTTGGCGGCGACGACTTTGATCAGTTGCTGTTCGAACACGTGCGTGAGAAATTCCTGAAGCAGCACAAGGTCGATCTGAACGAATCGCCGTTCAGCCGTTCGCGACTTCTGCAGGCCGTTGAATCCGCAAAGAAGCAGCTCAGCTTCGAGGCCATCGTCCGGATCGACGAAGAATTCATCGCCGAGTCCAGGGGCGTGCCGCTGAACCTGAGTCTCGAAATCAAACGCATGGACTATGAGGCAATGATCCAGCCGTGGCTGATGCGGACGCTCACATGTCTCGGGAAGGCGCTGGATGATGCCAAACTGACTGCGGCGCAGATCAGCCGCGTATTGTTGGTCGGCGGCTCGACGCGGACGCCGCTGGTCAGGCACTTGCTGGATGAACGCCTGGGACTGCCGCTGCACACTGAGGTCGATCCGGATTTATGTGTCGCCATGGGAGCGGCGATGCAGGGTGGGATCATTGCAGGAGCAGACGTGCAGGCTGTTCTCGTCGATATCACGCCGCATTCGCTTGGCATTCAGGCAACCGGCTATCTGGTCGGCATGAGATCCCACTACAACTTTTCCCCGATTATCACAAAGAACTCGCCATTGCCGATCAGCGGATCCGAAATGTTTGTGACTGCGATGGACGGTCAGAAGACGGCGTTGATTGCCGTCTTCCAGGGTGAAAACGAGGATGTTCGTTACAACGACGAAGTTGGTGAGTTTTGCCTGGAAGGTCTCGCAGAAGTCAGCGCGGGCAACGAGATCCTGGTGCGATTTTCGCTCGATCTGGACGGCATACTGCATGTTACGGCAACGGAACAGGCGACCGGGAATTCAAAGGATCTGACAATCGACAACTCGGTCGGGCGTTTCCGTTGCAGCAGTCAGGAAGCCGCACAGAGTCGGCTGGACGGGGCTTTTGCCGCCAGCGGGGAATTGCGTTCGCGCGGTGCCTGGACTTCTCTGAATTCAGATTCCGCAGCCGACAGTGAATCTGCACCGGACTTCAACGAAGAGGGCACCATTCCCGCTGAAATGAAAGAACTTTTGGAAGAAGCGAACGAAGTGATCGCCCGCAGCGAACCACTGGTCGAAAGCGCCGCGCCGGAAGATGCTGAGGAACTGCGAGAATTGTTGACGCGACTCCGATCCGCCATCCAACGCCGATCCGGCACGGAATTGAAGGAGACGCTCTCTGATCTCGAAGACCTTGTGTTCTACCTTCAGGATGCTTAAGAAAGGCTGAGCGTCCCTGACCCGTTTCGAGCAACTGCTCAGTTCTGTGTGAGACATTCGCGCTGATCCCTCCAGGCATCGCGGAAGAATGGACAATCGATCTGTGAAAAATCCTGACACGCTCCACATCCACGACAACGCGAGACAATCGGCGCGGGCTGAGAATTCGACGACGCGCGCTGACATTGTCTCTGCTGGCAGCACTGCTCACACACCGGCTGACGCCACAATGCGCTGCCCGGCTTGCCGGGCGCAGCAGATCTGGTCGCCCGAGTGCCGTCGCTGTGGCACCGACCTGATGCTGCTGGGACAATTCGCAAGCACATGCCTGCATCAGCGAAGACAGTCACTGACCGCTCTGCGCGAAGGCCGAAACCACATGGCGACTCGTCACGCCTCCCGCCTCTATCAGCTTCGCCCTGACGCTGACTCCGCCAGACTGCTTGCCGTCTGCCTGCTCATGTCCGGCAACTTCGCTCCCGCCAGCCGAATCGCCAGAATGCATGAGGCGTAACAAATCAATGGCCCGCTTCGTTGCTGGGGATTGGCATAGGCGTTTTTGTTAATATGTGGGAGATTCCTTTCATCATCAAGGAAAGGAATCCTGCATGTCGCGTCATCCGGTGGAAGAATCGGCGGAATTTGAGTTGGCTCTGGATCGGGA
>JAYTAK010000857.1:0-3259 GCA_043737515.1 Candidatus Kuenenia sp.
GATCAGTTGTCGCTGGCGATCGGGAAGTTTGGCCAAAACGTGCGCTTGGCCTCGAAACTCGTGGGCTGGGACATCAACGTGATGACCCAGGCACTGCTCGATCAGCAGTTGGATAAGTCCATTGAAGCCTTCTGTGTCGTTCCCGGAGTGACTCCGGAATTAGCGGAGAATCTGGTTTCACAGGGATTCTTTACGTTCGACGACCTTTCCGTGATCGAACCGGATCAACTTGTCGAAATGAGTGGTCTGTCCGCAGAGGACTGCGATCGAATTATTGAGTACGCTGACGTCGAAAGCGCGCGGCTGGAAATCGAAGAACGGCACGCTGCCGAGCAGCGTAAACAAGCGGCAAGTCAGGCAGAGGCCGCTCCGCCAAAGCGCGAGAAACCTCTTGTGCAGGTTGCAGAAGATCCTGCAGAAGAACCTGCGGAGGATAACGGCAGCAGTGAAGATTCACTGCTGGCCAATGTGGAAACAGAGGAATGCGAATTGGTGATTGAAAATCAGGTCAGTCCGGTGGTCGGCAGGGAAGATTCCTCTCCAGTGGAGGAGGAAACTGTGCCACCGGCGACTGATGAAAATTCTTCGGTATCGACTGAAGAATCCTGATGGAATTGGGGAGCAGTCATCGAGTGGATGGCTGTGTGTTTTGCTTTGATACTCACATGGTGGGGTCGGGCGTCAGAACAGAGGAGACACGGTCTTCAGTAATCGAAATTAAATCTTTGAGTTTTCGTGTGTCTTTGTTCTGGCTGTCACCGGCTTTCGCCGGAAACAGGTTGAAAGACGACATCGTCTGTGGTGAGCATTTCATCTGAAAGAATTCATTGAAATGCCCGACCTGTTTTTGTGAAGTTCAATGCTGACACTGTCTGGGAAGCGTTTTCCCGGACAGACTCCGTCGGCCTAAGGGGTTAAGTTTTGAAGATACGTATCTTTGCCCTTGCACGAGACCTTGGTCTCGACAGTAAGGTGTTGATCGATCTCTGCGAACAAGCTGGCGTCAAGCTGCGCAATGCGCTGGCGACAATCAGCGAAGAAGAACGAGACACGGTCGTTGCCTATGTTCGCGGCAAGGGAGCCATTGTCACCACCGCCGCGCCACCTGTGGATTTGACTCCGGTTCGCGAAGTGCCACTGACTGGCGGGAAAGTGCGTCAGATTGGAGGCGGTTCATCGCGCGGGGTGACTCGCACTCAGGATGAAGCCGACGATGAATTCGACGAGTCGGAAGAATTCAGGATTGAAGAATCCAGGATTGCAGAAGTCGGCAGTCCTGTCACAGATCCCGTCGATAATGAGGCTCCAACGGCGGACATTATCGCACCGGCAGAGTCGCCCGTTGTCGAATCGGTGATTTCCGCTGAAGTTCCCGAGTCTGTGGAGACCACGGAAGCGCCGACTTCGGAAACGCAGGTATCGGAATCTCAGGACATCGCGCCGACCGCATCAGTTGTCAACGTACCATCATCGCCTTCAGACGCAGCACGGCGACCCAGAATGCAGTCGTTGCGGGAAATGAGGCCCATTGGGTCTGTAAAAGATCGCGAACAGCAGGCTGCTGCATCAGCGGCAAAACCTTCGGGGCCAATCAAGGTCAACCGAGACAAGGAGCGACAGCCAGGCAGGCCGATGGTCGCCGCTCCGCCGACTTATGTGCCTCCGACGGCGAAAAAGACGAAGCCACGCGAAGAAAAAGTCCAGAAGCCCGACATGTCGCTGTCGGAAATCGTTGATCGCCGCAGTCCGCTTGCGGACCAGTTGAAAGCCCTCCGCAAAGCTCGAGACGAACACGAAGCGGGTGGTCCGGCTCCCGTTGAGCGCAAAAAGGGTGGGACCGCGAATCGAGGATCCCTGCTTAAAGAACTCCGCGAAAATCGCGAAGCTGAACGTCAGGCGAAAAAACTCAAGCGGCGCAAGCGTTCGGGTCCAGTCGATCTCAAAACGACGGCTTCAATTTCGTTTCCAATCACCGTGCGAGCGCTTTCAGAGGCGATCGGTCGACCAGCCAAATCGATTTTGAGCATCCTGTTCAAAGCGGGCCGCATGGTGACAATTAACGACGAACTGGGCGAAGAAGAGGCAATGGAAGTCTCGATGGAGCTGGGCGTCGATCTGTCGTTCAAGCGAGGTCGCGACATCGAGGCCGAACTCCTGGCGTCACTCGACCATGAAGATCCTCCGGAACTCATGCGACAGCGTCCACCGATGATCACAATTCTCGGACATGTTGACCACGGCAAAACCACGATGGTCGATCGCATCCGCAGTGCCAATGTGGCGGCTGGTGAAGCGGGCGGAATTACGCAGCACATTGCGGCGTATCAGGTGAATTACGAAGGTCATCAATTGACGTTCGTCGATACTCCAGGCCATGCCGCGTTCGGCGAAATGCGTTCTCGCGGTGCGGACGCGACAGACATCGTGGTCTTGGTTGTTGCGGCTGATGACGGTGTGATGCCTCAGACGGTTGAATGCATCAGCCATGCAAAGAATGCCGGCGTCCCGATCGTCGTCGCGCTGAACAAGATCGACTTGCCAGGGATTGACGAACAAAGAATTCTGCAACAGCTCGCTCAGCACGAACTGCTGCCGGCGGAATGGGGCGGTGAAGTCGAAGTTGTGCGAACATCCGGAACAACGGGCAAGGGTATCGACAAACTGCTGGAAACTCTCTTGTTGACGGCGGAGCTGCAGGAATTCAAAGCGAATCCCGACCGAGAAGGTCTGGGCGTCTGTCTTGAAGCTTTCCGTGATGAAGGTCGCGGAGCGATTGCCTGGCTGATCGTCCAGAAAGGCACACTTCGCATCGGTGACAACGTCCTGTGCGGGGCGACTTACGGACGAATCCGAGCGATGTATAATGACCGGGACGAGGCGATCACGGAAGCCGGTCCTTCGACTCCCGTCAAAGTGTCGGGCCTTTCAGACGTACCAGGAGCTGGCGACCATTTCTTCGTCATGAAAGATATCGAAGAGGCCCGCGAAACAGCGGAAGGACGTTTGCACGAAGGTCGTACGGAGGCATTGTCTTCCCGCGTCACGGCACGTACGCTCGAAGACATTCTGAGCGTTCCTCGCGATGGTTTTGGTGTTCAGGAATTGCCGTTGATTCTTAAAGCAGATTCGCCAGGATCGATCGAAGCGCTGCGGGGTGAAGTCTGTAAGTTTGAGCATCCCGAAGTCAAAGTTCAGATTATTCACTCGGGCGTGGGCGGCGTGAATGAAAGCGATGTGTCACTGGCAAGTGCCGCTGGTG
>JAYTAK010000858.1:0-17044 GCA_043737515.1 Candidatus Kuenenia sp.
CTGCTTTTTCAAGGACAGTTACCGGTGGCTAGCGGCTTGTTAATTTAAGGTGGGATAAGCTTCCAGCTTGTCAAGTATTCCAAAAAACATTGAGTTGTCATTCGCGCATCTTGGATGACGTCGTCTTTCCAATCGCAGTTTTTCACGCTCTTCCGTGGATTATCGAAGATCAGCATCGGTGAGTGTTCCATGTGTTTGTCACACTGGGTTGCGGGCGACGCCTGGGCCAAGTCAATCTAAAGTTGCGTTAACTCGCCGGACCCTCATGCTGGTAAGCCGACTCTGAGAACCGTGAGGGCAAAGGTTCGTTGTGACTTCGTCACATGCTTTCATGCGGCGATCGTCGCAAAGAGTGGCACGATCTTGAATTGGAAAATATCTGAATTCTGCGTGCGTGCCACTGCCTTGCAGGCGTATGACGAATTAACCACACTCCATGCACTCGACTGGTGGTCTTCTGGATCACCCAGGAAGACAAAGCTTGTTTGTGGACGGACGGCATGACCAAACTGACCGTGAAACTCAACGACTCCGCCGCGAAACCGCACTGGAAACAGCAGGAGTTGGTATTCGAGCCGAGTCCAGCCCGTCGTCTTAAGCGGACAGTTTCAAGGCCCAGCACGCTTCGCAAGTTCAAGCCAACGATTGTGTTTGACACATATTGGCATTTTGCCGCTGAGCGTCAGGAAATATTCCTCCGACGTGCAATGGGAATGCCGATGCCCTGGACCGATGACCCGATTCTCAGCGAATATCGATTTACCAACGTGTACCGCGCGTCGGACCGAGTCAGCCAGTACCTCATTCGCCACGTGATTTACAACGGAGAGCAATCGCCGCAAGAAGTATTCTTCCGCACACTCCTTTTTAAGATTTTCAACAAGATTGATACTTGGGAATTGCTCGTTCGCCACTTTGGACTTCCTACTTCCTCGGATTTCAACGTGGAGCATTACAGCCGAGTACTCTCGCGCGAGATCGAGTCAGGGAAAGCGATTTATTCAGCGGCCTACATCATGCCATCCGGCCCCAAGTCGAGTCATGGGGGGCGAAAACACGATTTCCATTTGTCGCTTTTGTCACAAATGTTGAAAGACAATCTGCCCGAGCGAATCGCCGATGCGGGAAGCTTGCAAGGAACATACGACCTCTTATTGGCATGTCCCAGCATTGGTCCATTCCTCGCGTACCAGTTCACGATTGACTTGAACTACAGCGATTTCCTGGAAGCCGCCGAAATGGAGTTTGTCGTTCCAGGGCCAGGCGCGCTCGACGGTATCTCGAAGTGCTTCTCTGCTGCCGGTGATTACAGCCCAGCGGACATCATCCGCATGGTGACCGAACATCAATCCGAGGAGTTTGAACGCCTCGGCCTCACATTTCGGAGTCTCTGGGGACGGCCGCTTCAGTTGATCGATTGCCAAAATATCTTCTGTGAAATCAGCAAGTACGCCCGCGTCCGACATCCCGAGATTGCAGGCGTGGCAAATCGAACCCGGATTAAACAGAGATACCGCCCAACGGACGCTCCAGTGAAGTATTGGTTTCCGCCAAAGTGGAACCGTATGTTCTGATGCGATCACGTACGGGTCTGTGGGAGCCTCGGGACGACAACGCCCTGAGGCCGCCCTGTCCGATGCAGCTCGCCAACCTGAGTGCTCGTGACACCGGTCTTTTCGACAGAAGCGCCCATCGTTTCCCGATAACCAGAGGGAGTTGTTTTCCACGGAGGCGTCTAAGTGCGTCTCCTGCTCATCCGGCTTCGCCGGTGAGTTCTTGATTGCGATAGATCTTCAGAGGACGTTTTGTCCTGAGTTCAAGAAACATGCGAGTAGCCGCGGCGGACGAATCGAAGCGCCACGACAACAAGTACGAGCGCAGAGACGGGAGTTTATCGTACAGTGGCTTGCTTCCTCGCTGATCCCGGGATTAAACTTTTTATCAGTCTTTTTCGAGTGCCTGGCCGGGAAACCGAGATGTCACTTCGCATTCTCCCTGTTGAATGCTGTCCATCGCAAGCGAGGGGTAACATGTATCAAGCGACTGGATCGAGTGCTTCCCCGCATCGTCGGCCCGTTGAGGCTGCCGATCTACCGTCGTCTCGCCAGGCGACCTGCCTGCAATTTACGGGAGCATGGTTTGCCATCTTGATGATCGCGGCTGCCTGTGCATCCACGCTTGCCCAAGACAAAGGACAGGCGGTCGCGCCCGCCCTCCGGCTTGTCGGAGGCAGCGTCTCCGAGTCGCTCGGTGAGTTCCAAACAAACACGGCGACGTTTGAACACACATTCGTCGTCGAGTCGCAGAATGAAGCCGCAGTCCCTGCGGTGACCGTCGAGGTGACGACCGTTTCCGCCCCCGATCAATCCGCGGCCACGATCCTGTTGAATGGATCCGTAAGTCCCGTTTCACTGGGAAAGATCGAGGGGAAATCGAAGCACGAGTTGAAGTTCAAGGCAGCGCAACTCCGCCCCGGTGACTACCGATTCGCCGTTGCTGTCGTGGGCATCGAAAGACATACCTACCAGTTTCAACTCACTCGCAATCCGCCCGATGTATCAATCGTTGACGCAGACAAGGGTGCCCTGGTAATGACAGCGGTTCGTTCCGATTTCCAGCGTCTGCTGGTGGTGAAGAATGCCAGCGACGCGACTGCCGAGAATGTCAAGGTAGCATTGCCGTCCCTGACCGGACCGGACGGGAACTCGGTCGAGGTAGAGATCGGCGGTCAGTCCGGAGTTCGGACGTGGCTGATCCTGAACGCCGACGATATTCAGGTCTTCGATATAAAAGCGTCGTTGCCGGAGAGCGGAGAATATCAGGGGGTTCTTCAACTGAGCTATCTCGGGGGGCGCGAGTCGTACCCGATCAAGGTCACCCGGTCGCTCGAGCCGGCCGCGCTTACAGTGACTTCGAAGGGCGCTGGCCATGCAGCCTTGAAGTGGAAGGAACAGACCAGTGTCGATATCCAGGTCACGATTCGCGAAACCGGCGGGAAGACCCACACCGTATCGGCACCGCGGCTGGATGGAGGCCTTCTGAGGCAGTTCGGCGAGAAAATGTACATTAACGAAAAATATGGTTGCATCGTGAGGCTCGATGACAACGGCAACGAGACGAGGGACGAGTTCACGCTGAAGCCGGGACAGGTGCAGGATGTCCGTATCAGGGTCAAAGGAATCTCCGAACCCGGCAGTTATTCGGCAACGTTGACCGTCCCTGCAGCCGATCGGACGCCGGTCTCGGCCGATGTGTCCTTCACTCTCCGTCGTTCCGCCGTCACGGCGGGATTCTGCATCCTCGCAGGAGTCGTCGGTTCCGTCGTGATGCGACTTTGGAGTACACAACTTCGCCCGCGGGCGCAGGCCCTCCATGAGCTGGCGGAAGTCCTGGCATCGGTCGAGCAAGCAAACCGGTCACTAGCAAATCGACAACCCGAGGAAGACGAAGTCTTGGTAAGGATTCGCAGCCTGCTCGAGGAGCGGTTCGAAGTCGTACGGATCGGGACAGCCAATTCTGCGGCACCCCTGATCGACGATACGCGACACAAGCTGCCACTCCTGTCGAAGTGGATCACCTTGCATCGCCAGATCAGTCAGATGCGATCCGAAGAAAACGTCCAGCCACTGCGAACCAGGCTCGCCACGGTCCGCGAATACCTGATGAGCGCTACGCCGACCGAGGCGGAATTTACCGCTGCAAAAGGGGCGCTGGACGCGTTGCCGGGTGAGGTCACGCAAACCTTGAGCGGTGTGGTCGAAGCATTTCAAAAGACCCATGAATCGCTCGCCGCGTTTTTGGACCAGAAACGACGAGATCGCTGGAATGCCGACGTCACCAACGTCGTTAACGAGGGTCTTCAAGAGCTGAACAAGGAAGAGTTTTCCTCCGCAAGTACTTCCTTCAAGCGTGCCCGACTGGCTGCCGCTCGACTCCTCGCGGAACACCTGTCCGAACAGATTCCGTCAGATCCCAACAATCGGACGTGGATGACACAGGGGGTTTATGATCAAATCCAGACCATGCTCGCGAAGGCCCGGAATTCAAATCGTGCCGACGACGCGACCGCCGCCTATCATAATGCCTTGCGGCATTACCTCTTGTCGGTGTCGCCCACGCTGATCAGTCATATCCAGTCCCAGCTGGCGACCGAGCAACAAAAACTCAACGACCACGATAGCTCGAGGCCGAA
The DNA here is from genome assembly GCA_043737515.1 of Candidatus Kuenenia sp. Lineage (GTDB taxonomy): Bacteria > Planctomycetota > Planctomycetia > Planctomycetales > Planctomycetaceae > SXXK01. Next base: position 4,193 of record JAYTAK010000858.1, read on the forward strand.
TCCAGTCACCGTTGAGTTCACAGAAATGAAGAACATGTTGGAAAAGAATATCCATCGAATCACCGAGGTGCATGCAAAGGTGTCCAACGTACCATCGTATCTCGAGTCGGGTGACGTGGCCAGCGCTGCGGTGGCGTGTCGAGACGCCAACGCGCTCCTGGGGATAATGCGATCCGGCGGGAAGATGGCCGTCGCGATAACTGCGGTGGCTGTCCTCGACGTGCCGGAAACCAGCGCACCCATTCCCATTCCCATTCCCATTCCCATTCCCATTAACTTGCCCAAGACCGAAGTAGAGTTGAAAACCCTGGCGAATCGCATCCTGGCATCGATCACGCTGGCGGATGGGTTCTATCAAGCCGGCGCGATTTTCATCTCGGTGCTGTTGGGGCTGTATGTCTTGTGGTCAGGCTCGGCGACCTGGGGCACGCCGAGCGACATACTCGTCGCCATTCTGTGGGGCCTCGGGCTGCACACGTTGACGACCAACGCCGGGCAGTTCGCAGGAGTTGCAGATATTGCCAGCCGTTTTCGGACATGAGCAATGCCTCAGTTGAAATTGAATCGGATTCACCTACCGATTCGCATCGGGCAGGATCGTAATCGCGTCTACCTGTCCTGGGCCAAAGGCGACTGCTCGTGCCACCTTGCCGATTCGCTGCTGCCCTGGCTGGCAGGAGATTTTGACCGACTACGAAGTCCGCTTCACCACCAAGGTTTCGACGCCGCACTCGATGGACTTTCAAATCGCCTGCGGTCCACCGCTCTGTCAGTGCAGAAGGTACTGCGGTTGACGGTGGATCTTCAGGCGGAGGAACTGGCGCGTGGATACCGGGGCCATCCATAGTGAATCAACGGGACGGAGTTTGGCATTTAGCCTTTTGCATATTATGGGGTGCATACACAGGCGATGCTGGAATCATCAAAACAAACGGGCGAAACGATCTTCCTGCGCCCGCCAGAGCCGGGATTCAGATGGTCTCCAGCACAAACAAGTATTCGATTGAACTTGCATCGCGGCAACCGGCCCTGGAAAACATTCGAAGGACGGCAGAATCGGCTTCGACGAATTCCAGTTGTGCCGTCGTGGTGGGACCAAAAGGGTTTCAATCTCTTCGGGCAAAGTCCGATTCGGATTGGCTGTTTCGTCGAACGAATGTCGCATGCACTGAAGAAACCGACATTACCAATTTGGCCTCCCAAATCGCGAGTGGAGTACCCCTACCTTGAGAACGATTGCCTTACTCGTTGATTCAGATTGCGAAGACCCGGGGGATGCGTGGGTCGCAATGAACGCTGCCATCAGTCTGACGCGAATTGTTCTGGGGCGTGAATGCAGGTTGATGGTCCACGGGGATTCGGGTGCTGTTTTGGCCGTGCTCCTTGCCGCTGCCGAATATCATAAACCAGCCGCACTCAAGTCCGAAACGCCGCACCATCAGTCAATTTGGCTGCTTCGACCGTTCGATTCCGGCGAAGAAGGATCTTCGGTCGAAAAGCATCTGTTGTTTCATCATCAGGGTTTCGACGAGCGATCGGAAGGAATAGTTCGTTCGCTCGCATATTGGTCACGTTGCGAGCCGAGCGGAAATGGCGGGCCGAACATATTTAGTCGCCTCGAACCCAGGGATGCTTTCGACGAGCTTCGGCCGTCCGTCATTGTGAAGCTTGGCAATCGCGAACGACTCGCCGAAACCATCCAACTTGCGGACGTCTATTCTCGCGAGAAAGGAGTTCCGTTTTATCTGGACGGTCCATTTAGCGACGATGCGCATGGCAATCAGTTGTTCATCGACAGCGTGTTATCTGAACGTCAAAAATCATTTTCGTGGATCGCCCATTCCAGGCACATCCGCGAGTTGGGATTACACCTTGAGTTGACAGGCGATCAAAACGAGCAAATCAGGATTTCTGAAAGACTTGCTCGATTGAGCATTTCATTTGAGATGATCATCGACAAGGTTCGAGGTTAGCTGAAAGGGGTGTGAACGCTTCCAAGCAGTGAAGACTCTTCAAGAGTGAGTCGCTTTCAGCGTCAGCGGCTTGCCAGCCACACCCGCACTTTTTGGTCTTCAGACCACCAGTAGTGACCAGTCCAACATTGACATTATTTTGAAACTTGCAAAACTATGTCGAGCAGGTGCATGGTGGTGTTTCCGTTATCCATTACTACGAGGAGTACTTGTCATGGCGTTTCCCTGGTGTGTGATGTTGGTGCCGGAAGTCGAAGGACGGGAGAAGGGCGCGGTATTCGCGGACGCGAAATGGCCCAAGGGCAGCCAGATCAAGATTTCGTTTTTGGACGGAGATTCCGGGCTGCAGGCTCGGGTCAAGGCTGAGGCGGGGAAGTGGATTTCTCGCACGGGCGCGGATCTTACGTTTACCTGGCTGAATGACCCCGGTGCAGGCGACATTCGCATCAGTTTTTCCCGCAAGGGTTCCTGGTCTTTGCTTGGTCGCTATGCAAAATTAAAGACGGACAAGTCGGAGCCGACGATGAATTTCGGTTGGCTGACTCCCAATTCGACGCAGCTGGAAATTCAGGAAGTTGTCTTGCATGAATTTGGTCATGCTCTTGGATTCATCCATGAGCATCAGAATCCCGATGGCGGCCTTCGCTGGAACCGAGACGCGGTCATCAATTCGCTTTCCGGGCCTCCCAACAAGTGGACTCCGCAGCAGATCGAGACCAACGTGTTGGGGCACTACGATCCGCGAGCTTTGATTGGCACTCCATTCGATCGCGACTCGATCATGCTCTATCCATTTCCTGCCGAATGGACGGAAAATGGCGTGTCAACGCACAACAATTCCGACTTATCCACGACAGACATTCGGCTTGCTCGCGATATTTATGCCTAGGGGAAATCGACGTGAGCAATGATCGCGATTGGGCGTTGTGCGTTGGAATTGGTTCCTACAGGGCCGGTTCGGATTTAGTCGCTCTGCCGGGGGCTCTGAACGACGCTAAAGCAATTCATCGCTGGATTATCGATCCCCGCGGCGGTGACGTTCCTGAGTCGCAGGCGAAACTGATTATTTCGCCTGAGACTCAGAAGGAGGACGCGCCGGATCCCCGCGCTCATTTGATCGAAGATTTTCTGAAGGCGCGTTATCGCGAAGCGGTGGCAAGGGACAAAAAGGGTGGTGGGTTTATCGCTGGACGGCGCCTGTGGCTCTACTTATCGGGCCACGGGGTCGGATTTCCAACTGATGACAACGACACTGGATTGCTGGCTGCGGAGGCGATGCCGAATCGGTATGACTTTTCCCACGTTGCTGGAAAGGCTTGGGCGGAGTTGTTTCGTGTCACCAAGGCGTTTGAGGAAGTTGTGTTATTTATGGATTGCTGTCGTTCTGAAACGAAACGAACGGCTCTTAGCAACCCCCCACTTCGATGGGATCCGGCGGACCCTCAAGGAAAAATGATGGCGGCGTTCGCAGTTTCGCCCAGCCAGTCGGCTCATGAAATCGATTCCTCTGAACATGGAGTGCCTCGAGGAAAATTCACTGTGGCACTTGAGAAGTTGCTCGTGAACCGTCCAGAAGGGCCGATGATGGCCAGAGAATTCCTCAATCAACTCTTACGTGAATTTTCGAATTTGAATGCTTTGCTGGTGCCTAAAGAGTGGAATACCGACTTCGAATTTTTACCGGCTCGGATTGTAGCGGTGCCGTCTCCAAACACGCCGCTGCTGATTGTGCATGGTGAGAGCACCAGAGACCTCGCCTCTCCGCTTGCCGAAGCATTGGAAATGCCCTCCGCCCAAATCAGGCATGCTTCGGAAGTTCTCGCGGACTCGAATGCCGACGCCTTCGCTTCGGTAAGCGAACTCGTCGTGACTCGCAATGTGAATTCGCAAGAGCTTCGGGACTTGATCAAGCGGGTTCAGCCCAAGCGAACGGTCTTGTTCAGCCAGAACGACCCCGGTGTTTCGGGTCTTCCGGGCGTTCGATTCGTCCGGCGGCCGGAGGCGTCGCTGCTGAATCTGAATGAGGAGGCGGTTCGCGTGGCGGCAGCGCTGACAGAGGTGCCGGGGTTTCTCACGGTATCCGCCCAGGAGCCGTTGGCGAAGATCCGCGTTTGGAACGAGCATGGGCGTTCCACGGCCAGTGGGTTCGGAAGTTTGGAGAGGCTCGAGGTTCCCCCCGGTGAATACCAGATTCGAGCCTCGCTCGGATCGCACCACGTCGAGACGACGGCGAAAGTGAGCGCCGGAGGGACAAGCACGATTTCATTGCCCGCGCTTCCGCTCTGCCTGCCATCCGCCGAGGCCTTGCTGAGTTGGGGGCCACGCGGCAAACGATGCGTTTACGAAGGCCGTATTGGCAACTCAAAGTTTCTTTTTTCTGCACCGCGAATCGCCGGGTGGCGATTTGAGACGTTTTCACACTTCCCGGATCACGCCGTTGATTTTTCGGTCCGACTCGTGCCGGATTCCCACCCGCATGGGGCTCCTCACGAGATGGATTCGACCCGAGAATGTCTGAAACTGGCTCTGACCGAGCGAAGCTGGGACGCCAGCAAACTAACGGTCGAGGCGGTGGCGTCAGATCCGGTGTGCGCGTTGCTTGCCGCTGCCCTCAGATTGAAATGCGGCCAACCACACGAAGATTTCGCAGTCTCGGCGGCGGCGGTGCTGGGGGACGACGACGTTGACGTCCAGTTACTGCGTGGCGCCGCAACGATAGAAAACCCGCCGCTTGTTTCGTTTCTTTGGCATTTTCGGTTGAAACGCAATGAGTTGAAGGTGACGCCCGACTCCGCAGCCGATCGCATCGTTGGCTGCCTGCAACTGACGGAGCCGTGGTTGACCTGGACCGCAGATTCGAAGGCTTCGAAAAGAAAGTGGCTCGACGAAGTGGCCAACGCGACCTGGCCAGGCTGGGACGACGAGCCGGACGTCGAATTCGCACTTTCCAGCATCGCCGAAGGGGCGAACAGCCTCGGGGCACCCGCTGATAGCCTCAAGCGTCGCACCTACAAAGCACCGCCCATCGATCGGCTCGTTCAGCATCAGGAGATCGCCTTTGTTGGGGCGAGCAACGACCAGCTTCCGGCGGCACTCGCCGTGGCCTTTGTTGAGCGGGGTCGAAAGAAATGGAAGCGACTCGATGTCTGGTCGCTGGCCGATGATCTTCTGAGGCAGGTGCAATCCGACGATCGTACGCCCGACGGTTTGATTGCGGCGCGAGATCGCGCGGAGCGACAGCTCCAGCAGTTACTAAGGGTGGTTGCCGACGATTGGTCAGTCAGGCGCTACAGCGGATTCGAAATTCAATACGAGACGGACGCCGCCACTGCCGAACCCGTTTGGTGCTTCGCGTCACTCTGGGACTGGACGGAAAAACGCGGGTATGTCCACGTCAGCCCGTACAAGCCCGGCGAAAACGTGAGGACCGCCGATTTTGAAGACCTGATTTGGAGAGAGGAAGATCCGCCGCCTGTCTATCGCGCCGCTGCACGGGCCTACCAGGAATTGCGGCCAATCGAAGTCCTTGGTTCTTCGTGACCGCAGTAGCTACTGGTCAATGAACAAACAACCAACTGGGCAGGACATCAAAGCATGCGTCGTGACAAAGCATGCGTCGTGACAAAGCGTTCGCTATGGCTTAGCCGGAGCCTGCGCGCGACCGAACATAAAGCTGAATCCGCTGGCGGTGTTCCCGCTGTTTGCGATGGTGGCGCTGGAGTGGCAGCCCATGCAACTGGTCCCTTTAGTTTGCATGAAAGTCTCCAGTACCGGATTCATCAACGTCGCACTTGGCAGGATTTGTCCGGGCTTTCCCGGTGAGAGAGGAATGGTGGCCGGGATCGGTGTGTCGAGATCCAGTACGGCTTGCGACCATTGTGTGGCGATCATGGCGTAATACTGCCACGGTGACTGTGGATTTGCCTTAAGGAACATCTTTTGTGCCTGAGCGGTTTCCGTCGTTGAGGAAGAATCGTCCGCGAAGACCTGAACAACCTGTGTTGGATTGGTGGTGTTGTTGTTCGGTGCCGCACTGCTGGCGGGGTTATTGAAAGAGTAGGGACCCTTGCCGTCAATTCCCTGCACTGGCGCGTTGTCAACCTGGTAAAATGTCGCCCACATTCCTGCGTTCTGCTTTCCCTCGCTGGCGAACACGTGCATTCCGACCAGGCCGATATCAACGTACTGTCCGTTGCCGTTCGAACCAGGAATAAAGCCCTTTGAGGTATGAAAACGCCCCGATTTGCTTTCAGCAGCCGTCAACACTTTCCATGCGGCTTTCAATTCCATCGAACCCGTTGGCAGCACGATGTTGGTTGTTGCGGCAAAGGTCGCTTGAGTGTCGGCATTGTAGAGTTGGTTGTGGAAGATATATTCAAACTGAGTTTTGTTCATCGCAACCTCATAGTAGACCGGTACTTTCTGCTGATCGTACAGGACCCCGCTGTTGAAGGCCTGCTCGATTTGTTTTAATTGAATATCAGCGGAATCGGCGATGGTGTTCCTGACGACTTTCGCCACCGCGGGCGAGACTTTTGACGTCTGCGTGAGCAAGCGCATTTGGCCGCCCGAAACCTGGCGTGCTACGTCATCTGGCAAAGCGGGGGTCAGCGATGGTGCATCCCACTTCTGCGGTACTGCACCTCCTGCCAGGAATACTTGATCGGCAGTCATGAAGGTTTCCCATACAGTCGTGCCTGGCGTGCCGAACGCGGCTGAAGTGTCGGGCACTCCGCGTTTCCCGGCCGTAGCCGGCCAATTGAGATAGATGAAGTTCTGCCACATGGCGCAGTCAGCGCCAGCGTTCGTAAACTCGCCGTTGCTGAACTTGGTCACAGGCCACAACACAACCCCCTTGGGGTTCGTTCCGCCGCAGGCAAAGCTCGGCGCGTCTGCTGGCGGGGCGGCGTCCTGCGCGGCAACAGAAAGGCTGAGACCAAAGGCCAGCACTCCAGCCGCAAGCGACCAGAAGGATTTTGGTGCGGCACATGCGATTTGATAAATGCACTTTTTCACGGTCGGGTCTCCTTTTTCGATACAGGATTTGAAACCACGTGTCCATCACAGGGAATATTGGACCGGCAGCTTGTGATTGGGGCGGCGATCAATCTGTTTGCGCAAACCAAGTCTTTCGTGGCACGCCTCAGCAGAATGGTAATCAAAACTCGTAAAGCACTCAACCGACTGACACCAACGGCATCGGTGACTATAGCCAGCACGCCACGCGCCGTTCGCTCCGAATCTGTTTCGGCGTCATTGAAAAATCAGTTCCTATACATGCTGCGGTGCAGGCTTCACAACTTTCCACCGTTTTCCGTCATCGCAGAAAAACCAGCGTTTCGTCTCTTCGGGCGCAAGACCGTCGTGTGCGACAGCCAGCGCGCAGGTACCGAGAGCAGTGGGGATGGTGTGCCTGCGCTGCCGCTGGTCACAACCTGCAGGATCACAGTCTGGCCAGTTCTGCCTCAGTTCACTGTTGTTAGATGGGCCTCGCTGAATCCGGCTGCTCTGTGCGCGTGAAACACAGACACTTTGGAATACTCGGACAACCGTTCGGGGATGTTAGACATGCCCGTCGGCAATTTGGCGACCGGATCTACTTCCTGACGTCAAAGAAGAACGTGGATTCCGCTGTCGTCCGCAGTAGTTTTCGGCGCTCCTCGGCTGACACGAAGTCGAGGTGATCGCGGACGAGGGCGATTGAGGCGGCGTAGGTGTTCGGGGCGGTGAGTTGATACGGGCAGTCACTGGCCCACATCAGGCGGTCAGGGCCGAAGGCTTCGAACAGGCTTTTGATCATCGGCACCAGATCGTGATACGGCGGTTGCTTCTTTCCGAATGCGTAGTACGCAGAAATCTTGATGCGGACCAGCTTGTGTTTCGCCAGGCTGCACAGATTCTGCACGTCCTTGTCGCGCATCGTGCCATCGCCGCCGATGCGGGCAAAGTGATCGACCACGACCGGCGTGTCAGGATACTTCACACACCATTCAGCCGTCTCAGCGATGTTCGACGGATTGATCAGACAGCACATCGACTGACGTGTCTCGGCGGCCGTCTTCCACATCAGCTTCATGCCGTCACCGGCCAGCCAGTCCGGTTGCTCGACCCGCGGTCCGATGCGAAACCCCGTAACGCCGGTCTGCAGCATGTCGCGCATCTGCTGATCAACGTGTGGGCGAGCGGCATCAATCTGGCCAACAATGCGAAATCGATCCGGGTGCTTCTTCCATGTATCGATCAGGTAGGAATTGTCATAGCCATGATGTGGATAGTGCTGGATCAGCACGACGCGACCGACGCCCTGCGGCATCGCGAGCGCCATCAGTTCTTCATCCGTAAAGCTGCGGGGCTCAAGCGCTTCGACAGGCTGGTTGTCCCGCAGTGGATACTTCGTCAGATCTGTGGACCAGATGTGTGAATGTGCGTCGATCCAGGGATGGGCGTCTTTGTCGTCAGCAGCCTGCGGCTCATTCGTCGCGTGCGATCGACGGACAAGAGTGGCAGCGAAAGCAGTGAATGCGGCAGCGGCCAGCATCTGGCGGCGGGTAGGAACAGAAAACTGCGGCATAGCGGAGGACTCCTGAGTAGAATGACGGAAGGTCGGCGACTGAGTAGGATGAGCGTTACCGGGTCCAGGCATATTTTCAACGCGCGACAAGACACGACAAAAGCGGTTCGATGATACAGAACTTATCGACACGAATCGATGAAGGCACGCACATTCGAAACGGCTGGCCAGTTATTGACAATTGGCATCGCCGGTCTGGTGTGCCTGCGCTCCGCTTGTCACACCCTACAAACTCACAAATTGGCCAGCCGTGGCACATTCTAGCGAAAGGCTGGCAGAGCGTCAGGATGTGCGTCTGCAGTGTACTCGTTTTTGCGACCGTTGTCGTGCAGTGCGTCGCCTCCGATGAATCAAAAAATCCCGTTCAGCAGCGAGTCACGGCGATCTGTCAAAACCTGCAGACGGCGACCGTACGCGTGCGAAGCGGGACAGATATGTCCTCCGGCGTGATCGTCTCCAGTAGCGGACTGGTGCTCACCGTGGCGCATGGCCTGAAGCCGGGCTCGGACATGGCGACGGTGGTGTTTTCCAACGGAGAGACGAGCGAAGCGAAGCGGGTGATTGTCGATGAACAGGCGGATGTTGCACTGCTGGCGATCGGCGTCGCGGGCTTGACCGATGTCGCATGGAGTGTCGTGCCCGTGTCCGGCATCGAAGACAGCGCAGCGGGCGAAGTGGTCCTGGCCAGCGGTTTCCCTGCGCGGGAGCCGGATGGCGTGGGATCCGTCGTACGACCTGGTGAAATCCTGGCTGTGGACCGGACGGCAGTGAAAACATCCTGCACGCTGACGAGCGGCGATTCCGGCGGGCCGTTAGTGAACAGCCATGGTGAACTGATCGGGCTGCATCGTCAGATCGGAGTCGGAGCAGAGTCAAATGGCCACGTCGCGTTGACCGCGATCCGCGGAGCGTTGGAGAAATCGGAGCAATGGAAGACGCTGACGCAACCGGCCGGTACGCGTGCGGGCGCGAAACTGTCGTCGAAGGAACTGACGGCTTCGCCGCAGGTTGTCGCGGCAGCCACTCAGGCGACGGTGGCAATTGATGGAAGCGATGAGGAGGGAAAATCCGCCGCGCGCGTCCTCGGCACGGTGCTCGACGATTATCACGTCGCCACGAAGCTGAGCGAGATCGTTCCGTTCGATGCCTTGAAATGTCAGTTCGCGGACGGCTCGATGATCGCCGCGACGTTGAGCAAATCCGATCGGACGCTCGACCTGGCCGTTCTGAGGCTGGCGAGCCCGTACGAAGCCGGAAAGGCTCTGAACGCTGCGTATTCTGATCAGCCGAAAGCAGCTCTGTTCCGCAGTCAGATTGTCTTTGCGGCGACCAGTCTGACAGACGTTGCTGCGGCCGGGATGATTGCTCGGGTCGCGTATGATGAGCCCTCTCTTTCCGCGCGATTTGGAGCGTCGATGCAGGCGGACGCCGATCGTGTCCGCATCACGGAACTGTCGCCGAACGGCAGCGCCGTGCTGGCCGGAATTCAGGTCGGCGATGAGTTAAGCCGGCTTGACGGAAAAGCCGTAACATCATTAACAGCCGTGAGCGATCTGCTGCTGGCCAGGCAGCCCGGTGACTGGATATCGATCGATGTCCAACGCCTGATGAAGCAATTCAGCGTGCAGGGACAGTTGCAGCACGATCCGGGTCAGCAATTCGAAAAGACTGAATTTCTGGATGGCCGCTCGGGGCCTGTAAGCCAGCGCCGCAGCGGTTTTCCGTCGGTTCTGCAGCATGCGATCGTCCTCGAACCAGCCGCCTGCGGAGGCCCACTCACCGACAGCGACGGTCACATCATCGCCATCAACATCGCCCGCCGCGCCAGAGAATCAACGCTCGCAATTCCGATGGAGGAAGTGTTAGAGTTTGCACGAGGTGTCGAATAAGAATCCGAGATCCACCCTAGCGCGGCGAAGCCGCAAATCCGAAATCCGAAAGAACTACGGCCGAAAAGATGCGCGCAAAAAGCTCAGATGTGGGGAAGAAAGGATTAAATGGGGTGCCGCATGGTCCCTTCACTTCGAGGCGGGCTTTCTGAATAATGGGCATCGCACAACCTGGCAGCTTCTTGAACTGGAAATGGCGGAACAATCGTGCCGGCAATTTTTGAATATCGACATCGGGTGACAGCGGACGAGATCGATGGCGTCGGGCATGTCAACAACATCGAATACCTGCGCTGGATGCAGCACGCCGCCGTCGCCCATTCGACGGCGCAGGGCTGGCCGTCGAAAGCTTATCACGAGCTGGGACAGGGCTGGGTCGTGCGGTCGCATTACATTGAATACCTGGTGCCGGCGTTTTCCGGCGACGAAATCGTCGTACGCACCTGGGTCGCCGACATGAAACGAGTCACCTCAATGCGGCGCTATGAGTTGCTGCGAATAGCCGACGGAAAGCAACTGGCGATCGCGTCTACCAACTGGGCCTTTGTGAAGTTCGCGACTCTGCAACCTTGTCGCGTCCCGGCAGAAGTTTTGAATGCCTTCGAACTTGTGCCGGATGCGGATGACCGCCGATCTGGTATCAGCCCGAAATCTGCGGGTCCTGAATCTGCCAGTTAGGAACCGCGCGGTCATGAATGAGACAATTGGCGAGCGGCATGCGTCAGCTTGCCGGTACAAAAACAAGGTACCGGAGGGCTCACGCCGCTCCGCTCGCCGGACTCATTTCCAACCGCGCGGAGTATAATACTCGCAGTAGGCATAGGCTCGTTTAACCGCATGCCCAGCGGGCCGCGATTGTTCTATTTGAAATTTCGTATTTGAGATTTGAGATTTGAGATTTGAGACGCGGGGCGTTGCCCACGCGGTTAAACGAATGTGCCATTCTCCGCCGCGCGGAGTGTGACTCCAGGACTGATTCCAGGCAAATTGACCGATACCGGAATTTGGCGGGAGCGGATGGTTGAACCGGAGCGGCGGTTTTGACAAAGTGCGACAGATCCGCCCCACGGAACCGAGCTGCGGCGATTTTCTGTCAGCCTGGTTTCCCGCATTCCCGCACCTCATCACGCACGATTCAATCCGCAGGAGATATCCTTGCACGCTGATTTTTCCTCTTCATCCGACGATCAATCATCCTCGTCCAGCGGCCCTTGGTACAAAGAACTGAACCGGTATCACTGGTTTGTACTGTTGATTGCTGCCCTCGGATGGCTGTTCGACACCATGGATCAGCAGTTGTTCAATCTGGCGCGTGTTCCGGCAATGAAGGAGCTGTTGCCGCACGCGATCGGACAGTCACCGGAAAAGGATTTGGTGACTTTCTACGGTGCGCTGGCCACGTCTGTATTCATGATCGGCTGGGCCACGGGCGGACTGGTTTTCGGAGTTCTGGGTGATCGCATCGGACGAGCCAAAGTCATGATGTGGACGATTTTGATTTATTCCGTCTGCACCGGACTGAGCGCGTTCTCCATCGGGTTCTGGGACTTCGCTTTTTATCGATTTCTGACGGGACTTGGCGTCGGTGGAGAGTTCGCAGTCGGTGTTTCACTGGTTGCCGAAGTCATGCCATCGAGGGCTCGCCCGTTTGCGCTCGGACTGCTGCAGGCATTGTCGGCGGTCGGTAACGTGACTGCGGCATTGATGAACATTACTCTGGGACAGGTTGAAAGCTCAGGAGGTCTGGAGTCCCTGGTTGTGGCAGACACTCCGGTCAAAGCCTGGCGAATCCTGTTTATCATCGGAACGCTGCCTGCTTTTCTTACGATCTTTATCCGCAGAAATCTGAAGGAGCCGGAAACGTGGAAAGCTCAGGCAGATGCCGGAATGGGGAAACAACTGGGCTCATTCAGTGAACTTTTCAGTGACCCGGTCCTGAGAAGGAATGCCATCGTCGGACTGATCATGGCGTCGTCAGGGATTATTGGTTTGTGGGGGATCGGTTTCTTCAGTTTTGATTTGCTGTCTCCCGTGTTCCTAAAACACTTCGAGGCTCAGGGACTCGCTGAAAATGTCGTCAGCGGCAAAGTTGCAACTTGGGTTGGCATCACTTCTGTGATGCAGAACATCGGCGGCTTCCTCGGCATCTATGCCTACAGTCATCTGACAAGCATTTTCGGGCGAAAACCGGCGTTTGCTGTGTCGTTTGTCGCTGCCATGCTGAGCACGGCCCTGGTATTCTGGAACCTCGACCAGTTCCACGAGATCTTCTGGATGATTCCGCTGATGGGGTTCTGTCAGCTTGCTCTGTTCGGTGGCTACGCCATCTATTTTCCGGAATTGTTCCCGACTCGTCTGCGATCTACCGGGATCAGCTTTTGTTACAACGTCGGTCGGTATGTCGCTGCGGCAGGGCCCT
>JAYTAK010000859.1:0-7429 GCA_043737515.1 Candidatus Kuenenia sp.
AGGTGATAGTTTTCGTTGCACATGAAGAAGCGAACGAGCGGAATGGTCAGAATGGTTCGAGTCCCCTGAATCGGATCGGACGTATGCTCCAGCAGAGTATGCTGACTCATGCCTCGAATGTTTACCATCGTATTGATCAGCAGCATCGGAATCAGCCAGCCATGAATGATCCATGCGGTCGATATGCCGGACATCGCGATCAGCACCATCAACCCCAGCAGCGTAACGACCTCCGTGATGATCCAGATTCGATCCTGTCGATTGCCCTGACGAAAGCCAAGGATCGGGATGGCGGTGATGTAAACCGGATAGCCGATCAGCAAACGCAGCCAGTTCATGATGAACACCATCCATGTCCAGCGAGTATAATTGTCGTAATGATCGGGATCTCCGGCATCGCCCAGATGCGCATGATGCTTCAGGTGCAGCACTCGATAGGCACGACACGTTTGCAGCACCGGAAACGCGCAGATGGCTCCACAGAGATCATTGAGCAGACGTTTCTGACACAGCGTACCGTGAACAGCTTCATGCGTGAAAAGGCTGATTCCGTGCAGCGAAGCTGCGGCCAGCAGATAGAGTGGAATCAGCAGCAGCCACTGCAGAGGTTGATCGATGCTATGGGACAACTGCACGGCGATCCCGGCGGAGCCCAAATAGATCACCGAGAATGCAATCAACCTGACAATGTGACGCCAATGATCCACATGATGCAGAGTCAGGATCAGATCGGGGGGCAGCGTTGTTGGCTTTTTGTTGGGCTCACTCATGATTTGTCGCCTCCGTCAGCAGGTCGTCGTAGAGCCGCTTGAACAGGTAGAGCCCGAGCGACAGTCCCGATTCAACGTGATGGCGTCCTGCAGTGTTATCAGTCCAGTCATTCACGACCACACCGAAAAAGTCACCGGCATGCCGTTTGTCAATTTCGGCGTGCAGCTTGTAATGAACCAGCTTGTCACGGCTCATCCATCCGCGATCCACGATGCAGTTGCCGATCAATGCGGAAATGTCCGCAAATGCATACTCAATCGCACCAAGACAGGCGAACGCGGTTGAGGGATGTTCAATGGCACACGCGGCCCAGAGAGCCAGATTAAAGGCTCGGACGGCAGGTCGCTCAATGTGTTCCTGTTCGGAGGGACTGGCAGCCCTCAGCCGTTCCAGGAACGCCAGAAACGTGCGATCGTGAGCCAGTGCCGGATGAAAGCGATGATGTCCCTCCGAACCCTGCCCTCGAACGTCGCCGTCTCCGTCGCCGTCTCCGTCTCCGTCTCCGTCTCCGTCGCCGTCGCCGTCTCCGGGGCCGTCATCCTCATCGGCCAGCCCGTGTTCTTCTGCCAGATTGTGAATCAGCGGCAGACGCATCGTCGAATCCGGAATTCGAGCCGCCAGCGCCGCCATGGCACGTGAAAAGAATCGCACGGCGTAAAAGAACTGCTGCTGAGTGCTCTCAAAGGTGGATCGCGACATTTCAGAATTCCGGAGTGTCGCAAAGTACGGACTGCACAGAATCCCGGAACTCAGCTTCCGATGCTCTACAACCTGCATCAGCTTGTGATGCGACTCGGGCCGTGACATTCAAGTTGTTCTCCGCGCGTCTGGAAGTCTGAAACGATCCGGAATGCGTATCTTGCCGACCTGGACTGAGCGTTGTCCAGTATGTCGTGGTGATGTTACTCAATCGCATCGTGCTGCCAAAAGGCAACATTCTTGGAAGAATTCCTTGGTGAATATTCCGATGCTTCCGATCCTGTGGCGATTATCGAGTTTTCAGGACAATTCCCGAGGAGAATCCTGGCACAGGCAGTTTGACACTCGTGCGCCCGGACCTAGGTTCAAAGTACGGAAACAAAACAGAGGTCAGCGACGTCTGGCGTGTTGGATTTCACATGGTGGGGCTGTTGCCGTCACAACGGAACTAATCCGCGGAAGAGCAAGTGATGAGGATTCACAAACAAAACTGCAAACAACGCTCTCGGATGCACGAGAAGCGTCATCCATTGCGACGGGCAACGGTTGCGGTCGAGACGGCTGTGATGATGCCGCTCTTGCTGCTGCTGTTCGTGGCTTCGGTGGATTTTGCGCGCGTCTTTCGTCAAACGCAGGTGATTGCTGAGTGCGCCAGGTCCGGTGCCGTGTATGCAGCGGACCCGGACCTCGCGGCTCGTTCCGGGTTCGAGTCGGCTGAATCCATTACCCTCGCCGGGGCCATTGATCTGTCGCCAAAGCCGACGGTGTCAGTGGTATACGGTACAGATTCACGCGGTGACAAATATGCCGAAGTGACGGTGAGTCATTCATTCCGCCTCATCACCAATTTTCTGGGGACAGAACCAATGCTTCTGTCTCGCACAGCACGAGCCCGTTTGCGCCCCGGAGCCCTGGAGTAATACGGCGATGATGATTTCCACAGGAAAACAAAACCAGCGTTCAGTCGCAGCCTCGACGCATCAGCGCCGCGGCGCTTCGATCGTTGAGATGGCCGTCGTCGGCCCTCTGTTCTTCTTTGTATTGATCGGACTGATCGTCGGAGGTCTGGGCGTTTTTCGATATCAACAAGTGGCGGCGCTCGCTTATGAGTCAGCGCGCTGGACTTCCGTGCATGGTCCGAATTACTCCCGTGTGACCGGTCAGCCAATGGCTGACAGTGCAGCCCTGCTGGCCAATGTCATTCGTCCCCGAGCGTCGGGGCTGGACCTCAGCAAGCTGACCTGTGAACTGGCCTGGTCCGAGAAAAACGCGACCGCCACAGTCACGCTGCGTTATCAGTGGACTCCCGAGGCATTGTGGTCGCCTGTCGTCTTTACAAGTACCGCGCAGACTTTTGTCACGTATTAAAGGGATCGCACATGTTTGCTCCTTATCGTCAGCTCGTTAGACCACAGGATCGCCGCGGAGCAGTCTCTGTCCTGGTGGCAGTCGTTCTGGTGGTCCTGATGAGTGTGGCCGCATTGTCCATCGACGGCGGTCAGCTCTATCAGACACGCCGGAAAATGCAGACGGCAGCGGATTCAGCCGCAGAAGCCGGTGCCATCGAACTCTTTACCAGTTACGAACTGAATCGCGGCGTGGACCGCGATGGCGAGGCGCGCGCGTCGGCACTGTCGCTGGCGTCCGCTCATGGGTACGGGGTCTCCGGATCCGGCTCAACTGTCGCCATTAACATTCCGCCCAATACCGGAGCCTTTGCGGGCAAAGCCGGTTATGTGGAAGCGATCATTACCACACGAATGCCGCCCACGTTCAGCAGCATTTTCGGTCGCAGTGAGTTAGTGGTCGTGACGCGTTCTGTGGCCGGCGGCACGATGATTCCGAGCAAGGCCGGACTGCTGATCCTGGAACCCAGGAGAAAAGACGCTCTGAAGCTGAAGAGCAGAAGTGCGTCGCTCGCAGTCGATGGCGACATTATTGTCAATTCGTCGGACAAGAAGAGGGCGGTGAAAGTCGGGAAGAAGTCTCAGCTCAAGGCTGACCACCTGCTGGTTACCGGAGGGATCGACAAGAAATCGAAGCAATGGATCGATGCCGAGGTGCATACCGGAGTCGCGCCAACACCCGATCCATGGGCTTCACTGCCAACGCCGCCGAAAGGGCCGAATCGAAATACCAATGATTACAAGACCGTGGTCGGCGGCAGAACGTATTATGATCTTCAACCCGGCACTTATAAGTCGCTCCAGTTTGACAACAATGAGGTCGTCAATATGGCCCCGGGAACTTACTACATTGACGGCAGCGGGTTTGAAATGAAAGGCAGCTCGCAACTTACGGCGCTGGGAGTCACAATCTTCAACACGGGCAAGAAAGGCATGAAGTTCAAGACGAACGGAAACATCACCGTCACGCCGCCAAGCTCCGGAACATATCAAGGGATCAGTCTGTTTCAGGACCGGAACAGGAAAGCAAAAGTTGAGTTCAATCGCGCCCACCTGAATATCTCCGGAATCGTTTACGCCCCCACCGCCCAGGTGAAGTTCAATGAGACGGTAGGAGATTTTGACGGAGGCAACGAAGATAGCGACGATGACACGGAAGATGAAGACTATGCAATGGAAGAAGACACAACTCCGCCACTGGAAGGCTCTCTCCAGGCAGCCATCGTGGCCCGGAAAATGTCGATCGGAAGACGTTCTCACATCACGCTGCACGGCACCGATATTAACTCCCTGCGACCCCTGCTGGGCGTCGTCGAATAGCAGTCTCGGCAGCACCTGGTGCAATAGATCCTTTCTTTCCAAAAAGGCTGCGAGAAATCAGAGTGCCTTGTCAAGTCTTAAAATGCAGGTTGGACATTCTTGTCCGACTGCGTTTAGACGGGCAAGATTGCCCATCGTAAGTCACTAAGGCGATGCAGCAAAGGATTCGCTGGCGAAGAGGGCGTCAAGGGATTTCAGTTGCCCCGACAAATCGGCGGCGTTCAGGATCGTTCCGGACTGGGATATTGCAGCGGTTCTTTTTTTCAAACCCGTGGCAGTTACAGGACATCCGCTCCGCCAGCGCCGCGGATTGCGTCACCGCCCGCTCCTCCGAAGACCTGATCCACAAAACCGGTGCCATGCCAGTCGTCATTGAAGCTGGACGCGGAGCCAAGCAGCCCCGCTTCGCGCGCATCAAAGATTGTGGTGATGATCGTCTCCGGTGTCGCGCCTGCCCCGCTTTCCCAGGACACCGCGAAACGCCCGTCGGCGAGCGTGGCAATGGTCGGCCGTGACTGGTCGCCCGCCGTATTGGTGTTGACGGTCAACACAGCGCCGTCGGGCGTGCCGTCAGCGAACATCACTCGTCCAATGACTTCGCCGGCGGTCGTCTTCCACACGGTGACGAAGCGACCGTCATGAAGGGCTGTGGTTTGCACTTGGTTATCGGTATCGTTTGCAGCGGCGGAGCTGATGAGAAAGCTCGCGCCGTCGGGCGTGCCATCAGCGTTGAAGATACGGCCCCGCACCAGTCCGATCACAAATTCCGCGTAGGTGACGACGAAGCGCCCGTCGGCCAGCGCCGTGACATCGGGAAAGCCGGCACCCGGCGCGCCCGTCTGGACATTGATGACGCCGCTCATGGCCACGCCGGTGCTCGAATAGACGCGGGCGAAAACATCCGCGTTGAACTGACTGTCCCAGGCGATCACGTAGTTGCCGTTGCCGAGTGCCGCGATTTCCACATCGCGAAATTGATCGGCCGCCCCTGTCGCGACGGTCTGCGGCGCGTTCGGTGCGAGTACCGTGATGATCGGCGTTCCCACGATATTGTAAAACTTCAAGATCAGCCGTCCGCCGGCCACCGAGTCATCGACGACCGCGACGGCGAAGCCGCTGCTGTTGGCGGCGACGATCGGATCGTGCTGCCGCCCGGTGCCGCCGGTCACCAGGAAGCGAGCCACATCGATGAAGTTGTCGCCGAAACGGAATTCGGCAAAGACATCCTCGAGATTGCCGCCACCAGGCGTGGGCTCCTCGGTCCACACAGTGACCCGCCGTCCGTCGGGAAGATAGGCGCTGGCCGGCTGATGCTCGTTCGTCGCCGAGGAGAAGGTGGTGCCGATGGCGGATTGCTCGACGCCCCCCGCCGTGTAGATTCTCTCCTCAAGGTCGTTATGGACCGGCGGCCCGGCAAGGGTCTCGAAGAAGACGAGGGAGAAACGACCGTCCGGCGAAGCCGAGAGCCAGGGTTCGCCTTCGGGATTTTCGTTATTGAGGAGTTCGAAGTCGGGGGTCCACTTCACTGCGCTCAGCAACACCCGGTCTTCCAGCACTTCGAAGCCGACGGGCCAGTTCCGTTCCCGCCACACCGAGCCCCGAGTCCCTGATCGTCGATGCCTTCGTTCGTGAAGCAGATGTTCGAACCAGTCATGAATCAATGAGTTCATCGTCGCGCCCCTGTGGATACGGTAAAGTGCTGTCGAAACCCATCAGAGGTGCCAGCTCGAACAAACTGGTCTCAGAGTTTGCGGCATCACACGTCAATGCAAAGCACCGTGAAT
Source organism: Candidatus Kuenenia sp. (assembly GCA_043737515.1). Taxonomy (GTDB): domain Bacteria; phylum Planctomycetota; class Planctomycetia; order Planctomycetales; family Planctomycetaceae; genus SXXK01. Next base: position 5,981 of record JAYTAK010000859.1, read on the forward strand.
TGTAATGCAGCCAGGGTTCCTGATTCAACAAATTGTTCTTTGAGTGGATGGGAATGAGGTCTTTTCAGGAAGCAGCGTCGATGAGTGTTCCATGCGTTTGTCACTCCGGGATGCAGGGCGCAGCCCGTACCAGGTTGGTTTACCGGTGTCAGCCAGTGTCGCGATCGTGGAATCGGTCAAGCTTCCGGCTGATGATGCGATCATCTTCGCTTACTGGATTTTGTGTCCGGATTCGACCAGAATCGAGGTGTACGTTGCAGACGAGACGTTCCCGGGTGCGCGGATGCTTACGACTAATTGAAAAATTTCTGACTCTACCGAATTCTATGTGCAGCTCCCGCTTGTTTTTGAAGGAAACATCGAGTGTGGGAGAATGATCGTTTAACGGCGAGCCGAAGGCGTAGGCGAAATTCTCTGCCGCCTACGCCTACGGCTCGCCGTTAAACGAATGACGTTCCCATAAATCACGCACATAGAATCGGTAGGGTCAGAAAAACTATTGTCACCTTTCTCTCTGTGAAAGTTGCGTTGCTTTCGCGGAGCGAACGACGACACTAAATCCTCGAACGGTCTTTACCGGTTCCATTAGATCCTTTCTTCACCACATCTGTGCTTTCTGCTCGCATCTTTTCGGTCGTAGTTCTTTCGGATTTCGAGATTCGGATTTCGGATTTGCGGCTTCGCCGCGCTAGGTACTCCTTCCATGAAACGACTTTTGACATGTTTTCTGTTCGTTGCCGTCTTCGCTCTCAGAGCGGACGGTCAGACAAATCCAGCCACCCGCGATATCCTGACCGACGCCCTGCACTTCCACGCCCCATTCGACGGCGACGCAAACGCGACGGTGTCGGCAGGTAAAGGGCTGATCATGACGGCCGATTCGATGGAGCGAAAAATGCTCTTGCCTGGCATTCAACGCAGCGATGTCACTGTCGCGCGCGGCGAAGGCAGGTTCGGGGACTGTCTGAGGTTCGCCGGAAGGGCGAAAGAAGTCATCTGCTTTGCTGGAACAGAAATGCACTATGCCGAAAAGGACTGGTCAGGAAGTGTGTCGCTGTGGATGCGGCTTGATCCGGATAAGGATCTGTTGCCTGGCTATTGTGATCCTCTGCAGATCACTCAGCACGCATGGAACAATGGGGCATTCTTTGTGGATTTTGACAAGGAACTTCCGCGCGACTTTCGTCTCGGCGTGTTTTCTGATCTGAAGCACTGGAATCCAAAGGACATTCCCTGGGAACAGTGGCCCGTCGAAAAACGACCGATGGTGACCGTGAAGAATCCGCCGTTCTCAAGGTCCGACTGGACGCATGTTGTGTTTACGTTTGAAAACGTCAATTCCTCCGGCGCGAGCCCGTCTGTTGCCAGTCTCTATGTGAACGGAAAACTTCAGGGAGCAGTCCGGCAGCCGCTCGTTTACAAGTGGGATCTCAGCAAAGTTGCAATCAT
>JAYTAK010000860.1:0-3252 GCA_043737515.1 Candidatus Kuenenia sp.
ACGTAGGAGTTTCCGGGTTGTCGGCGGATGAGGCGGCGCATTTCCAGCATGGTGAGTGTGGCGAGGACTCGGGATGATTCCAGGTTGCAGGCACGCAGGATCTCGTCGATCCCGGTGGGCTGCGATGTGATGTGATTCAGCACTTCGGTTTCCTGGGCAGTCAGGGCCAGTTCGCGCGGGGAATGGATGGTGACGGTTGCAGACTGTGTGGATGGCATGGGCAGCGGACCGAGTTCGCTCAGCACATCATCGACATGCCTCACCAGCGTCACGCCGTCGCGAATCAAGTCATGGCAGCCTTCACTGGCCAGGCTGTCCACTGGTCCCGGCAGTGCAAAGACTTCCCGGCCTTGTTCCAGAGCATGTCGGGCCGTGTACAGGGCGCCGGAATTGCGGGTGGCTTCGATCACGATCACGCCGAGACAGATTCCACTGATGATGCGATTGCGTTGCGGGAACAAGCCGGGCAGTGGACGCTGATCGAGCGGCATTTCGCTCAACAGGGCACCTTGCTGCGAAATTTCCTCGGCAAGGTCTTTGTGTTCGGGCGGATAGATCGTCTTCACACCGCTCGCCATAATCGCCAGCGTGCGGCCTCCTGCTTTCAACGCACCGCGATGCGCGGCGGCGTCGATACCGCGTGCCAGACCGCTGACGATTGTAAAACCGGCACGCGACAATGAGGCCGCCATGCGTTCAGCCTGTCGGCGACCGTAGGCCGTGCAGCGGCGGGAACCGACAATGCCGATGGCCAGTTCATCCTGCGGAAGCAGGACGCCTTTTTGATAAAGGACAGTCGGTGAATCACAGATCTCGCGCAGTCGTTGCGGGTAGTCGCGATGCTTCTGATCGAGGACATCGACCTGCAGTGCGTGGCATTCTGCCAGTAACACACGGGCTTCGTCGAGCAACCCCGGATTGACGATCGAGGCTGCTGTTTTCGGGCCGATGCCGTTCACGGTCAGCAGCACGTCTTTGGGCTGAGACAGAACTTCGCGGGCAGTTCCGAACTGTCCCAGCAGCGCGGATTGCAGTTTGGGACCGATGCCGGACGCGAGCGACAACGCCACCAGTGCCACGAGTTCGTCAGAAAAATCCGGAGCGGGTGGCGATTCGGGTGTCATGACTACTCAAGCATTTCCGGGTCACGGGTTGATTCCTCGCGCTGCCAGACGACCTTGCCTTCCTGCAGCAGACAGACCAATTCTGGAATATGCACTTTGGTCCGTCGCACATGCAGCCAAGTATCGGCGGAGGATTCGAAAACAGCAACTGTGGCAGGGTGAATGGCAAGACTTTTGTCCGCCCAGCGGCAGATCAGGCTGGCGAGGCCTGGATTGTGGCCCACTACCAGCACCGAATATTCATCTTCAAACGTCCGCTCGCAAAGGGCCGCTTCGAACATTTTCGCCGGGGCCAGATACAACTCATCCAGATCCAGCCGCTCAGCAGAAAGCTGCATTCCTTCGGCGACCAGATCTGCCGTCTGACGAGTTCGCTCCGCGCCGGACGCGATGATGCGATCGATGCGGAAACCAGCGTTCCGCAGGGTTACCGCAGATTCGGTGGTCATCTGGATTCCGTCGGCAGTCAATCGACGGTCGAAATCCGATTCGCCCGCTTCTTCGGCTGCAGCTTTTGCGTGTCGCATCAACAGGATTGTCTTAATGGCCTTGCTCCCACGTCGAATTATTCCCACTCAATTGTCGCCGGTGGTTTTGAGCTTACGTCATACACCACCCGATTGATGCCGCGAACGGAATTGATAATCCGTGTGGAGACCCTGGCAAGGATCTCGTAGGGAAACTGATACCAGTCCGCCGTCATAAAATCTTCTGACTGAATGGCTCGAATCGCCGCCACGTTTTCGTAGGTGCGATCGTCGCCCATGACACCCACGGAACTCACGGGCAGCAGCACGACAAACGCCTGCTGGATATCACGATAGATTCCGGCGAGATGCAGCTCTTCAATCAGGATCGCATCGGCTTCACGGATCACGCGCAGACGTTCTTCGGTGACTTCGCCCAGACACCGGACCGCAAGGCCGGGACCGGGGAACGGATGTCGCCAGACCATGACTTCCGGCAATCCAAGTTCCAGTCCCATGCGGCGGACTTCATCCTTGAACAGGTCGCGCAGGGGTTCGATCAGTTCAAAACCCAGTTCCGCCGGGAGGCCACCGACATTGTGATGTGACTTGATGGTTGCTGCGGGGCCGTCCGGGTTCGCGCCGGATTCAATGACGTCCGGATACAGTGTGCCCTGCGCCAGATATTTCGCGTTGGGAATCGATTTTGCTTCGTCCCGAAACACATCAATAAAGACTTTGCCGATGATTTTGCGTTTCTGCTGAGGTTCTGAGACCCCTGCGAGTTCGCCGAGGAATCTCTGACGGGCATCGACGACGTGCAGATCTGTTTTGAAGTGTTTGGAAAACTGTTGTTCGACCTGTCGTCGTTCGTCCTTTCTGAGCATTCCGTTGTCCACGAAAATGCACGACAACTGTTTGCCGATCGCTTTGGAAATCAACGCTGCCACGACCGACGAATCCACGCCGCCGGACAGTCCGCAGATCACCTGATCGGTGCCCACGATCCTGCGGATTCGTTCCATTTGCTCTTCAATGAGCGAGCTGATTCGCCATGTGCCTTCGCAGCCGCAGATCTTCAGGACAAAATTCGCCAGCAGATGACCGCCGAACTGTGTATGAGTCACTTCAGGATGAAACTGCAGTCCGTAGATGACGCGGGATTTGTGACGCACGGCAGCGTTGGGACATGTGGTCGTGGAGGCGATTGTTTCAAAGTCACCGGCCAGCGTTTCGACCTGATCGCCGTGACTCATCCAGGCGTTGAACGTTTTCGGAATCCCGTCGAACAGTGCATTCGTGGCAGCTTTGTCTCCCGACTGCGTACACGGAGCGCGGCCAAATTCGCGAGCGTGGACGGGCAGAATTTTCCCGCCGAGAGTATGGCAGGTAATCTGCATTCCGTAACAGATGCCCAGGATCGGGATCTTCAGGTCAAAGATGCCAGGATCAATTGTCGGTGCGCCGGGGCCGTAGACACTGGCCGGACCGCCGGACAGAATGATGCCTTTGGGGTTGAGTGCCTTGATACGGTCGGCGGACAAATCATGCCGCACGACCTGGCAGAACACATTCTGATCGCGCACGCGACGCGCGATGAGCTGCGCGGTTTGCGAGCCGAAGTCCATGACCAGGATTCGCTCCTGCTGAGCGGCTGTGGC
>JAYTAK010000861.1:0-7407 GCA_043737515.1 Candidatus Kuenenia sp.
TTTGCGAAAAAGTTCAGGGTATTTCCGCCTCGGAAAGCTGAGTGAAGACTGCAACACGGCTGATTTGTCGGCAACCATCCAGCGGCGTTGTTTTCGCATGGGGGTGAACAGAAATGCGAGTCGCGGAGCGACGTCGCCTACGTAGCACAGTCGCTCCGCCGACTGTGACTTATTGGGAACAATGCAGCGAGGCATCTACGGGTGATTTTTGGGCAACCGCTGTGGCGTTGTTTTCGCATGGACGTGAATATAAATGCGAGTCGGCGGAGCGACGTCGCCTACGTAGCACGGTCGCTCCGCCGACTGTGATTCATTGGGAACAATGCAGCGATGCCTTCACGGGTGATTCTTGAGCAACCGCTGCGGCGTTGTTTTCGCGTAAGCGTAAACAGAAATGCGAGTCGGCGGAGCGACGTCGCATACGTAATCAGCAGCCCGATGATGCAGTGGCTGCTTTCTGTCCCAGCAGCAGTTCCATGTACGCTGACTTCAAATCGTGCTCTGCAAAAAACCGAATCGCCCTCCGGTGAGCACCAGTCTGCCACATCTCATATTCCTCACGACTCATCTCACCCATCCGCTCCATCACCGCACGAAATTGATCGGGCTGAGCAAGATTCAAATCCCAGCCTGCGCGGTCCTTCTCCAAATCTCTCCAATAAGTCTGATCGCTGATGAGCACAGGAATTCCCAGCGATAATGCTTCGAAAATTGCGTGACCAAAATTTTCTCCGACGGTGGGCAGCACCATGAAGTCAGAATCTGCGACAAGCCGCAGGGCATCCTCGTTGGAGACAGCCCCGGAAAATTTCACGGTCACGTTGCCAGGGAGTCCCGCAATCTCTCGTTGACAATCCTGATCGTACGCCGCGTCCTCAATCGGTCCTATAACATTGAGCGAGCATTCGCATGTCACAGTCTTCAGGAGCCGCAGCAGGTACAGCAGATTCTTTACCGGATGCACACGACCTGCGAAACTCAATCGCAGCTTGCCGCATTCTTTTTGATTGACGTCCAGCTTTTCGACTGGCAGGCAAGGAATATTGGGAACGACACGGATGGTGGCCGAACTTCCAAACCAGCCTCTGACTTCCTCAGCTTCCTGTTCGGACGTTGCGTGAAAAATCACTCGACTTGCAATTCCGCACAATCGCAGAAAGGTCAGCCACGGGGTCTTCTTCCATCGTTTGATAGAAAGTGCAGACTCCTTCAGCATACCTCGCGGAGCAATTACGATGCGCGAATGGCCTCCGAGCACTCGCAGACTGAGCAGCGGAACAATTGCACCAAAGAACGAAAACATGCCATTCAGATAAATGGTCTCCGGCTGAACACGTCGGAATGCCTTTAGAAAAGCACCTGTCACATGCTGCCTGCGTGTTGCGTACCAGCATGTCGCCTGACCATTCCAGTTATTCCATGTTCCGCAGCGGACATTCGAATAACATTCTTCCGCCCCGAGGTCGCGATCACCTGTCAGGACTGAGATCGTCACATCGTGATGCAGCAGTCTGATCAGATTCACACAGCTTCGGATCGGTCCCCCGGCCCGAGTCCCCGGATCAAACCAATCGACACAGATCAACAGACGAGGAGACAAGCGTGAATCCGATCAAAGGCAGGCTTTGGTAGGTCCTTTCTGCCGGAAAGGACTGTGTTTGGTCGGTCCTTTCTGCCGGAAAGGACTGTGTTTGGTCGGTCCTTTCTGCCGGAAAGGACTTCTCGACTCGTCACGACCTGCGACCAGCTTGCCATTGATCAAAATCGATTAGCAATTTCCACCGCCACCCCAGGATTCACGTCCTACTCGCTGCTTGCAGGCCGTGCCGCCACTCTCTCATACACCCATTGAATTTGTTCTGTCGTCAGTCCTGGAGGCGGGCCTTCTTCGGAATAATCTATCTCGCGATGATATGGACCCGAAGCATACGTCCGTTCAAAGACCTGCTGCAAACTCACCGGTACTTCACCGTCGCCTGGCAACAGAGGAACGCCGATCGTTGGCAATGGATCTGTCAACTGAATCGGATAAATCGAGAAGTCCTCAAAGCGGTCAAAACGATGGGAACAAACATGGTAGGTAAAACTTGGCACCTTTCGCCTCAGCCAATCTTCCGGCACCGCAGTGGTATGCGTGCCGCCACGCAACAGGTCAGTTTCTACAAGATGGCATTGTGAATCAAGCAGCTCCGCCTGTTTGCAAAGGTACGAGTCCCGTCCTTTTTCCCCGGAGTGCTTGTTGACGGAACTCAACACCTCAATGGCCGTCACCAGACGTCGATCGCTGCCTCGCCCTATATAGATTTCAATCGTAGTTTCTGAATGCTCGTCGTGAGGAACCGTCACCACAACTGGGCGAGTTATTTCCATTGTTGCCGTATGTCGTGTCAAAAACGTCTCGTTGGAGGGCGATCGTTCAGTTCGTGGTTTGATGACATTCAAATCTGGTCCAACAAACCGCTCAGAAACCTCCACCCACGCCCGCCGCCCCAAGGCTGCGTAATAGGGACTCGGCAACCCTGGCTGGATGGCTTCACGAAGGTATGCAATAAATCCATCGTGAAAATCGGGGAAAATCAATCGATTTTCGAGGTACGGGTCCATTCCAGGAAAAGGTGACGGCATTGACAGGCTCCGAAAACAACGGACATTTGACACGATGATTGATTATCGCACTACCTGACAGCGCACGCCATCCAGACTCCACTAACCAAGAACCAAGTCCGTGGTCTGACGTGCAAACAAACCCGGTGTGCGTGCTTCAAGACATTTTGCTCGAGAAACCGTAGCGCTTCTGCGATGCGTCACTGCCCGAGTTCCTGGATCGAACCAAAAGACGCAAATTAAGACCTGGATCGACAATGAACAGTCCCAATAGACACGGCTACTTTCGCGATTCTTCGTAAACCAAATCATATACCTTCAGGAATTCGTCAGCGATAAGCTGTGGATCGAATCGCAGGCGGTTTTTTCGCCCCGCCTGAATCAATGATTCGCGGTAGTCATCATCCAAAATCACACGCAGAAAACCCTGCCGGATGGACTGCACGTCAAAGGGATCAACCAGGCACGCTCCCTGCCCGGCGACCTCCGGCATGGAAGAACAATTCGACGTGACACACACGCGTTCCACACACTGGGCTTCCACAATCGGCATTCCGAAGCCTTCGTGAGTGGAGACAAAACTGATGACGTCAGCCTGCTGATATCGTTCAACGAGTTGCGAGTCCGTTAGCCGTCCCCAGGCTCGATAATCGATCTGACATTCTTCAAGCAACGTCTTCAGTTCCTGATCAATCGGTCCGACAATATCCAGGCGACATCGAATTCCCTGGAGGGCTCTGACGAGGCGCTGCACGTTCTTATTGGCCTTCGTCCCGACCTGCAGAATTCGTGGACACGCAGCACAAAACGGCTGCGGGGACGGCTGATACAACTCTGATACGGAGACCGGTATGATATGCACGCGGTCAGCTGGAAAGTTCACTTCCCGCAGGAGTTGTCGCTTCGTTTCCTCAGAAATCACCGAGATTCGTGACACACGGCGTACAGGCAGCGTGTACCAGAAATACTTCACGACGGCCCTGCGCCAACCTTTCAGGCGGTCCAGAATCTGACAGTCCAGCACAGTCAGGATCGTCTTGCGTCGCGGCAGCAGGAGTGCCGCATAGTGTACGTCGCCCGTGACATGGTTGACGTCGCCCTGATGGCGAGCCGCGCTGAACATATTGCGGAGCCGCCCCCAGACACCGCGACTGTAACACGGCAGAACATACGCGAAGATATCGGCTCTTCCGGTCAGTTGGTTGCGCATGCGTTCAAAGTATCCTTCGACACTGAACTGAGTCGGCACAGGTCGGCGCTGAATCTGGACCACTCGCACTTCATGTACCTCTTCACCAATCAGTCACATTCGTGGGATAAGCTTCCAGCTTGTCTGAGTTTTGAAGTATTCTTCACACGGCTAGGAATGAGGCAGCCGCTCGCCATTGTCAATTCGCACCGCGTGAAGAATAACGCCACGTTTTTTCGACAGCATTGACAAGCTGGAAGCTTATCCCACGATTAGTCCACGCCACTGGGCAACGACAATGCAGGGTTTGCCGGGCTCATGTTCCGCATCCGTGTGGGAAATACTCTCTCCACCAGGAAGTGACATCCAAATGCGACGACCGCACCCTTCACTAGCTGATTCATGATGACCAAAAGCTCAGTCTCAGCCTTGACTGCCTGATAGAAGATGAGCGGAATCCAAAACAGAAATGTGGGATACTTCAGACAATATCTGAGTGTCAAGCGATAGAACACAGCGAAGCATGCCCCAAAGACGACCATGAAAATGGTCCCCGAGAGTTCTCCAAAGTTTGCATACGCCTCGCCCAGCGGACTGATTGCCATCGACGTGCTGTCCAATATTCGCAGGCCTGTGAAGCGGCGAAAACTTTCCCGACCACCCGCCGTCGCCTTGTCTGCCCAAAGGAACCTTGGCACCATCGAACCGAGAACCGCATCCTTCACCGTCTCGCCGCCTGCAAATGGTTCATTTTCCGGAACGTGGTGCATGACAGCGGAGATAATCCATCCCTGATTCAACCTTGTGATTGCCAGCGATACCACACCTGTTTCCCAAGCGTGACCGCCAGGCGTGACGTAGGCGAACACCAGGCCAATCAATGAAGGATCGCCACCGCGCCGGAGTTGTTCGCGGTATTCCTGCTTGACAACCTGAATCGAAAACAAAGACACGGTCGTGGCTGTTAATACGACAGTCTTAAACAGGACTGTGCGTTTTTTTTGCGCGAACCAATAGCAAAACAGAATCGCCAGCCAGAGGATCATGTCATGAAACATTCCGGCTCCCAGCGAACTTGAAAACAGTTGGACACAGGAGAGTCCGGCGAAGACGAGCCGCACCTGACTTCTGGAGAGCAGGAAATAGATGGCCCCCACGTAGCGCAACTGCGATATCAGATGCATGAGAAATGCAAGTGACCCTGAAACCCGCGTCGCAGCAAGCGCTGCAATAATCGCTACAATGTTCAGCAGGACGCCGATTGTGAAAAACTTTCTGCGATCAATTTGCTGCAAAAGGTTTTTCTGGATGACTGAAGCTCCGGCGAACAGCATCACGGCGACGTACAGCGTCGTTGCGGGCATTGCAAAACGAAAGTACTGCTCCGCCGGAACCGACATCGTGTAGCGTTCGATCGGATTGTCGGATGAGTAGCTCAGCAAGGGTCCCACCAGCCACTGCAGCACGGCAATTAGACATGTAAGCTGTAGAAGCGGCACTCCCTGGTCCAGGCGTTTTTGAAACTCAAAAGCAATGACTCCGGTGACAATAAGGACGCTAAACCAATTTGGAAGTCCCTGAACGGCACCAATCAATCCCAGCACCACGACCAGGATAATGCCGAATGCGGACGCACTCCGACGTTCTATGGCGGAACGTATCCACGCGAATCGCCGTTGTCTGCTGCTCAGTTGCTCACTCATGGATCCTCACTCGCAGCATGCGCCCTAATGTTCGTGACGCCTTCCAACGGAACAATCTGCGCGACCAGGCATTCAATCGCAGTCGATCGGACAGACTGTCAAGCCGGTCACTGAACACGTCACGATACAACCAAAACCGGGATGCCTCAGAATTCTGCCCCCAGCCAATCACGGAACAAGCCGCTTTGAAACCTGCCTGTTGAGCCGCTGTCACAACGTTGCGGTTGAACCTCCCGCCCGGATAGGCAAGGTAATTCACGGACGTGCCCAGAATGGACTCCAGATCTTCCTTTGAACCCCGCAATTCATCGGCAAGCGACTGGCTGCTGAGCAAAGCAAGATTTGGATGAGTCCGCGAATGAGCCCCGATCGTCATCCCTTCAGCCTTCAATCGGCAAAGTTGGCTGGGAGTCATGCGGCGATCCCTGGCCACGCCCTCCATTTCACCTGAGACGATGAAGAACGTCGCGGGAATCGCATGCGTCTGCAGGATCGGCAACGCATAATCGAAATTGTCACGCCAACCATCATCAAAGGTCACCGTGGCAAGGCGTTCCAGATTTCGCCTGCCCTTGCCAAGTTCCGCCAGATACTCTTCAAATGTCACATACCGAAAGCCGCGTTTGGCGATTTCCAGCAACTGCCATTCAAACGCGGCAGGTGCGATATTGTATTGCCACCCTTCAAGGCGAGCCTGTTGTTCCACTGGCGGAATCTCGTGCAACGGGCACACATGATGGTACATCGAAATCATGGCGAGCGATGCCGATCCCGATGAAACGCCAGCACCCGCTCCGCCGCAGCGCGATAGGAATACTGCGATGTCCGACAGCGCTGGTGACCAGCAAGCCGAATCCGTTCTCGTCCTTCGGAGTCGTGCAGATACTGACTGATCCCTGATACCAGATCCGCGTTACTGGAAAATACCGCCGCCTCTTCGCCTGCAACAAATGCGGCTCTTAGTTCGTTTGTGTCTTCATGAAGCAGAAAACCACCGCAGGCCGGAATCTGCCAGGTTCTGGCCGTAGTCCGGTCCCCTTCAACCGTGCCCTGCCCCGCCCCGCTCAGCAGTCCCAGATTGATCCTCGAGTATGAACAAATCGCAGCCAGCTCATCGCCGTATGCACTTCGCTTCTGCCAGCAGCGTTGAACGGACTCTTTCGCCCGATTCCAGAACGGTCCCCAGATCCGGAGATCCACATCTGGCAACGCATCAATCACGGCAGACAGAATCTGTTCTTTCTTCGGTGACCACACCCCGACAAACGAAACATCACAGCCGTAGTAACTGTTGAGTCTGGCGGTGAGCTGCACAGGCCGATGCACTTCCGGGTCAAATCCATGAGGAACATACTGCAGGCAGCGAACGCGCTTCACCAACTCCGGATCTTCAAGGTGATAGGACTTTGTCGTAAAGACACAGTCATAGTGCGGCAGGCACTTCCAGATATTTTCTCCATGATCCCGATAGCTGACGTCGGGGTAAACGCAGTAGCACGGCTTGCCCAGTTTTCGAAACTTCAGCAGCGTTGATTCGTCCAGCAGCATCCCCTTAAATGCCAGCAAAAAATCCAGAGCACCAATATCGAGCAACTCACAAACAGCGCGATTGTATTCTGCCGCCACCAGCGGGCGGCAGACGCGACGAAGAACTCGCAGCGGAAAACTATGCCATTTCGTGGAAAAATAGTCTTCGTAATGACGTTCGACCAGCAAATGCCCTTGCGATCGCAGTTCCGTCGCCAAGGCTCGGGCATCACTGCCCCACCAATCGGCGCCCAGATATCCGATGCAGTATGATAATTCACTCGGCACGCAGCCCCCTGTCATTCGGTGAACCTGTCATTCACACTGTTACTATTCGTCATCAGAGCTTGGAAAAAAGCCTGTAGGCCGGACCAAGCGCAGCGC
>JAYTAK010000862.1:0-3248 GCA_043737515.1 Candidatus Kuenenia sp.
CTCGGACAGTGGTGAGTCAGGGTTTTCACTCTGATGTGGCGCAATCTTCGGTCTCGAATCCTTTTTGTGTCTGTTGTGCTTCTTTGTGGCCAGAAAGAACATCGCGCTCAATCGCAGTTTTGCCTGCCACGAAAAGTCACAAGAGACACAAGAAAATCGAAGAGCAGCAGATTTTCGATTGTCACATCACGTATTTTCTGATGTAGAACTTTGGGGCTCCGAAATTGATCAGGAGGCCGTGACGAAATCGTGCTGCTTTCAGATACCCGAGCAACTGCGCAACGTCGGCGTTTGAGACCTCACGGACAGCCTTTAACTCAAGGATCAGAACGTCCTCAACGATCAGGTCGAGAATCTCTTCAATGAGTTCCGTGCCGTCCTCGTCGTAAATCGAAACGGACGGCTGCACGGATACTTTGAGACCTCTCTTCTTCATGCGATGAATCAAGCCGCGTTCGTAGACCTTCTCTCGGAATCCTGGCCCAAGATAGTTGTGTAAACCATATCCGCACTCACGGATGACGTCGCAGATCAGATTGACTTCCGTATCCGACAGATCGGTTCGTGGATGAACAACATTCGCAACTTCGGATTCGTTCATAACATAGTCCACCGTACTTGAAGCTCGCGAACTGCATCATCAGGAAGATATGACAGATTCGCGATCATTCGACGCCGCAAACCATAAACCAGGAACCACGAAGCTGCTAGTAGCTGCCTGCGAATCACGCGAATGGGCGCGAATCTGAATCTTGGTCGGGATCGTAATGAAACTTCAGGTTTCGCGCTCATTTACGCCATTCGCGGGCAAATCGGCTTTCGATCTGACGTCTGAACAATCACGAGTTACCCACAGCACTGTCAAACAGTTCCGGGTGTGCCTGGCGGTAACTGAGCCAGCATGCGTTGGCCCAGTTCTGAGCTTCCAAATCCAGTGCCGGGCTGCACGGACGTTCGTAGTGAATGCGAAGCATATAGCTGCCGTCCTCATACACCTGATTCAGAGCGGCCTGCAGATCAAGTGCCACGTCGAGATCCGGGTGAACCAGCGGAATGCCAAACTTCGGCAGTCGATTTCGCAGCTGCCGGGCAATAATCTCGTACTGAGTTCGACCAGGTTCGAATCGATTGACGGTCACCACATACTCAAACGAACCGATGGCTTCCAGTTGTTCCGGAGAGAATTCTACTATGCGCGTCCCGCGTCGCAGCAGATCGATCTCGACCAGATGCGTTGAACTCTGCAATGTCGCATTCCGCTTGCGAAGATATTCGTCACGGCCCGCCCCTGGCGACTTGTTGATCGGGCTGAGCACCTCGATCACTGTCACGACTTTCAGATCCTGATAACGGTCCAGGATTTCAATATAGTGTTCTCGCACAGGTTCGCTGGAAATCTCCATCACCAGCGGTTCTTCCAGATCGACGTCCGCGACAGCGGTTGCTGCGTCTGAAATCGTTCGTCCTGGACGATTCGCTTTCTGAATCCACAGGTCCGGAATCCGCTGCATCTTAGGAATATCGATCATGACGCGTTCTTCAACCGACGCCACGTATCGAGGACGAAGAGCGGGGGCAATCTGGCCACGAATCGCGTTGATGAGCCCGCTATGTACGCCGGTCCACAGAATTGGATGTTCGAGGTACGGATCCATGCCTGGAAAAGGTGTTTTCATCATGTTACCGATGGTATCATTGTTGATGTTCTGGCAAAGACTCAGACATGAATGTCCAGGCTGCGTGAATCACAATTCAACTCAGATCCAGCACGCCTTTGCTGTCGCCGTGTTTGTCGAGTTTCGCGCCCATGCGATCGGCCATAGCAAGAAACAGATTATTGAGCGGTGTTTCATTCGGATGATTGACGTATCGACCGGTCTGGATCGTGCCGCCACCGCGGCCAGCCAGAATGATGGGCAGGTCGTCGTGGGAATGGCGATTCCCATCCGAGATTGCGCTGCCGTACAGAATCATGCTGTTGTGCAGCAGATTGGAATCGCCTTCTTTGGTGGCCTTCAGCTTCTCCAGGAAGTAGCCGAAACGTTCGACGAGATAGCGGTCAATCCGCGAGATTTTTTCCATCTTGTCCTTGTCGTTCTGGTGGTGTGACAGTTCGTGATGACCGTCACGAACTTCGACTTCCGGATACGTGCGATTACTTCCGGCGTCGGCCAGCATCAGCGTGGCGACGCGAGTTGAATCGGTCTGGAATGCGACGAGCAGAATATCGAACATCAACTGGGTATGTTCTGCCAGCACTGACGGAACGCCTTCGGGCAGTGTGAGGTCCGGGATATCCTGTGGAGTACTGTTCGCGCGTGCGATGCGTTCTTCGATCTCGCGGACGCTTTCAAAGTACTCATCCAGCTTCCGTTGATCCGCACCGCTGACTGCCTGCCGCACGCGCTTGGCATCGTCGCTTACGAAATCCAGAATGCTGCGGCGATTCCGCAAGCGACGTTCAATATCGGCAGCAGTTTCCGGATTGCCGAACAGTCGCTCAAAAGCCGATCGCGGATTCACTTCCTTAGACGTCGGTGTCGTGGCCGTCTTCCAGGAGATATTGGATGAATACGCACAGCTATAACCCGAATCGCAGCTTCCCGCATTTCGACCGCGATCGATGCCCAGCTCAATCGACGGCAATCGAGTCTGACTGCCGATCTTCTCTGCGACAGCCTGATCGATGGACTGGCCTACGGAAATATCCGCTCCGGACGTCTTACGCGGCTGAGCGCCCGTGAGATAGGCGCTGGCATTGCGAGCGTGATCACCGCCTCCATCACCGTTGGCTCGAGCGTGATGCTGGGTCAGGCCGCTGAACAGCAGCATGTCTTCACGAAACGGTGCCAGCGGTTCAAGCGTCGGAGAGAGTTGATAATCCTTGCCTTCGCCGGTGGGTTTCCACTTGTCCATGATGGCGCCGTTGGCCACAAAGATACACGCCATGCGAACCGGTGCCGTGGGTGCTGCCGTCGTCGCAGCAAACAGACCTGGCATCCTCATCGATTCCAGCAACGGCAGTGCCAATCCTGTTCCGACACCACGCAGAACGGTGCGGCGATTGAGTTTGCTGAGGATGGTACGACTCATAGTGAATTCCTGATCTGAACGGGAGGATTTTGGGGCAGGCTGATTCTTATTGATAGTGCGTACTGCGTAGGCCGGACCAAGCGCAGCGCCGTTCCGGCAACTCATCGACCTAAACTGCCGGAACTGCGCTGCGCTTGGTCCGGCCTACATATACT
>JAYTAK010000863.1:0-3246 GCA_043737515.1 Candidatus Kuenenia sp.
CTTATGCTCCGCGCGGCCGGGAATGAGTCCGGCGAGTGGAGCGGCGTGAGCCCTCCGGTATCTTGTTTTTGTACCGGCAAGCTGACGCATGCCGCTCACAAATTGTCGCACTCAGGGCCGCACGGAGTCCATGTCACCTCTTCGACGATGGGTTGCGGGCGAAGCCCGCGCTGGGGCATTCGCGGGGAAAGATCCCCGGGAACTGTTCTGCTCGACGCAAAATACGGTGTGCAAACAACAACGTATTGCGTTAGAATTTCCTCCGTTCGAAAACGTCCCGGAGAATTTTCATGGCATCGGTAATTTCACCACCTGATTCGACTTTACTGCTGGCCACGATTGCGCCTTCAACGGTGAAATCACCGCAGAAAACGATACCGCTCTCAACACCGCTCGCACCGCAGAAAGCGCTGACGCCGTCGAGCGAAATCCTTCGTTACCGGTTCACGATCAAGCAGTATCACGACATCATTGATCGCGGGATTTTCGCTGAAGATGAACCCATCGAATTGATTCGAGGAGAGATCGTCAGAAAGATGCCAATTGGAAACCCACACGCAGCAACGGTCAATATCTTAACGCGTCTGTTGTCAAAACGTATTCCCGACAGCGCAATGATTAGTATTCAAAACCCGGTTTTGCTGTCAGACAGTGAACCCGAACCCGACGTTGCAATACTCAACTTCTGCGATGACTTGTATGCATCACGTCGCCCCAATGCTCAGGACGTGCTGCTGCTGATTGAAGTGGCCGATTCGTCTCTGGCCTATGATCGCGAAGTCAAAGGGCCGATTTACGCCGAAGCAGGCGTCCGCGAATACTGGATTGTCAATTTGATGAATTCGACAGTCGAAGTCTACCGAGATCCGCAATCCGATGGTCGATTTGCAACCGTCACAACGGCGGCGTCCGGCGAAATTCTGACGCCGCTGCTGCTCAGTGGTCTTTCCGTACCGGTTGACGAAATCCTGGGGCTGACTCAGACGGCAGCGTGATTGAAAGCGTTTCGGATTCAAAGTCCTTTGGACGCCAGTCGTGTCACTTGCCGACGTTTCGCTGTCGGTCGGCCGGTTGTTCCGCTAACTCGCATTCTCATCAATCTGCCGTGCGTTGATTCTATTGTAGAGACTATCCCAGTCGATCAGCGTGATCTGTGTCTGCCAGATGTCTCCGCGGCGAAGGTCATCGATCTCATTGTTCTGAGATTCGAGCGTTATGACCTGAACTGCCTGATCGGTGCCGTCGATTGTGCCTGTCACTGACTTTCCGTACTCGTACCGAGGATCTTTGACCGGTGCGCCCATCAATGAGGTGACTCGATCGATCACTATGGCGGCATCGAAGATCTGACCGGCTGCGTTGGAGACAATATCCCCGCGCGCGTTTCCGTGTCGCGGTGCGGCGTTCATGGTGGCGACAAGCTGAAGCAAGTCGGACGACGTCTCCTGAATTGCCGATTCAGGCGACCCTTCTTCTTCGGATGCAGGCGATTCAGAAGCTGACACTGGCGGGGCGAATGATGAGTGTGGCGTGCTCACAGGAGATGCATTGCTGTCGGCGGAAGCGGTCACCGGGGCGTCTGTCAGATTCCGAAGAAACGATTCCGGCACGACCTGAATTGGCTGTGCCTTAGACCAGTCAGGGAACGCCGGGATGTCAATGCGTACCGTGGCCGTCCATTGAATCTTGTTGTCCGATAACTCGAGACTGAAGGCGTCTGTTGGCGGGAACGGAAGTGTGAATTCTTCGGAAACCAGTTCGCCTGCCGTCAGCATGTCGTTGGCACGAACAACCAGCTTGTGTTCCAGAATCTTGTGCGTGTGAGTTGTCGCTTTCGTGCCGCTGCCGGACGTGGCGGATTCCTTTCCCAGCAACGTCAGTCCGATACTGTTGACGCGAAACTGCTTTCGAGGCTGAAACTGGATTCGTACGGTCCATTGTTCGCCGGGAGCCACGACAACGTGAGGCATCGAAAGCTTAACTTCGCCCAGGCGACCCGCCAGAGCCTTCCTGCGAAACCAGACGAATCCTGCAATCAGCAGAATGACGGGAAGCAAAACGATCGCAAACGCCGCCACCGCCATCAACAAGGCTGCGACGATGATACCCAGCACGACTTTGCCAACGATCGACGATGCACCTGCCGCTGGCGTCAGCGCAATGATCGCATTTCTGCTTCCGACAAAATGAGCCGGCGGCTCGCCCGGCACAAGGACATACTCTTCTTCGGCCTTGGGGTTGAACGCCCACGGGACATTCATCTGCACAGACACATAGTGATCCACGTTGATCATGGTGCCGTGATAAGTCACCGGATGGGCTGGTGAGAGCAGCGAAAACGAAAGTTCATGCTCTTCGCCCAGCGAATACATTCCGGCGGCTTCCAGTTCCACCGTTTCTTTGGGGCCTGACGTCACATTGCCTCGACCGTGTGTCCGCCATTGGTGCGTCAATGTGATCCCCTTGCTTTTGACAGCTTCGTTCACACGGATGAGGACACGCCCGGTGACAGTTTCGCCACCCGAGTACCTGCGGTCTTTGCGGTCGAATTCAATTCGAAGGTCGCACTTAGACATCCTGAATATCCCTGAGCTGCTGAAAGGTGTCGTACATCGAATGTTCAATGCGGCGGATATCTGAACCATACTGCTCGAACAGTTTCGAGGCAGTGGACATCGTGACCGACGGAATCGGTCCGTCATCCCGCCGCGCGAACTTAATCCTCGCGTTGAGAAGCGTATGCACACGCAACTCGTTTGTGAACTGATTCGCGGCAATTGTCAGGATCGGTCGATCCGCCCGCCGCAGTGCGCGCTCAAAATCCGTATGAGTCCCCAGGATCAGCCGACGATCCGAACGAAACGTCTGCCAGCGCTGCGACAGGGTCATGCGCTGGGCTTCGTCGATCAGAAGCGGTTCACCCATCTCTGGAATTGCCGCCCGTTGTCCCTCGGGAATATGAACCCAGGCTTTGTCGGCAAAGTGAGCGGCCAGCGCCAGCAGATGAGTCGTTTTTCCGAAGCCTTTCTCTCCGATCACCTGGACCACTGACCGAGCCTGTGCCAGGTGCCGCAGAACTTCGCAGCAGTCTACAACGGCCAACGCCGTCCGTTCTGCGGCTGTCAGCTCGCCAAACGGATTACGCCGCAAATTCAGATGGGAAAAAGGCAAGGCGGTCAAACAGCGTCTCAAATAGCGGTGGACAATCGCAACTGTGGTTTGTATCTATTCTAAACGCGGGATGGA
>JAYTAK010000864.1:0-3244 GCA_043737515.1 Candidatus Kuenenia sp.
CACTCCTGCCTTCCCGGATACACCCTACATGGAATACAAACCAGCTGTTTACAACATCGGACGTGACGTCGTGACGAGCCTCGAACAGGGCCACATGAACGGAGTTCCCGCGCTGATTGTCTTTCAGCCCCATACAACGACGCTGATTGTGGAACCCCGACTCGACTGATGAATGTCGATCGACCGATGCTCATCACGACGGAGCGTGATGGCTACACTGGGAATGCCGCTGGTGTTGAGGCTTAAATTCTTTCTTTCCAACAACTGCGCATTTTGCGCGCATCTTTTCGGCCGTGGTTTTTTCGGATTTCGGATTTGCGGCTTCGCCGCGCCAGGGTTTATTTCAGCCCATAGAATTTCTTTGCCGTTTCACCAAAGATCGCGTTCTGTTCTTCGGTGCTGATGGTGCCCAGGACTTCGTTGAGCGCAGAGAACGCAATTTCATAGCTGGCGGCGAGTTCACAGACAGGCCAGTCGGAACCGTACATGCATCGCTGCGGGCCAAAGGCTTCCAACGCTGAATCAACATACGGTTTCAGATCAGCGGGTTTCCAGTTTTTCCAGTCCGCTTCGGTCACCATGCCGCTCAGTTTGCAGTAGATGTTCGGGAACTTTGCGGCGGCCTGCAGATCTTTCTTCCAGTCGTCGATCTTATGATCTTTGATCTTTGGCTTTGAGAGATGGTCGATCACCATCGGCAACTCAGGCAGCATCTGAGCCAGCGCGGGAGCATGCTTCAGGTGCTGCGTGAAGAACAGCAGGTCGAACGGGACTTTGTGTTTCTGCAACACCTTCAGACCACGCACGATCTCGGGGCGAATTATGAAATTGTCGTCTGGTTCCGCCTGCGTAATATGTCGGATGCCGACAAATTTCGGGTGCTTCACGAATTCACTCAACTGCTCTTCGCATTTTTCGGATGCCAGATCCACCCAGCCCACGACACCGGCGATAAAGTCATTCTGCTCGGCCAGTTTCAAAACCCAGCGGTTCTCTTCGACATTGTGCTGAGTCTGCACGAACACCGACTTCTCAATGCCGCACGCTTTCAAATGTGGCTTCAGGTCTTCCGGCAGGAAGTCCCGACAGATGGGCTTGTGCTGCGGTTCGTGAAGCCATGCATAGTCGAACGGCAGATCGAGTTTCCAGAAATGCTGGTGAGAATCGATAATCATTTCAAAGCTCCGGTGGCACGAAGGAGGTCCAGACGTGACCATTGTCGCGAGTTGGAACCGTGTCGTCGAGCGAACACCAGGGCTCGTGGAAATTGCCCTTGCTTCGACGGTGTGCCTCATGCACGGTCGTTGTTGACTTTCCGCATCACACCGGCACACCTGGCCTGGAAACTGCGAGAACCTGATTCACCAGCAGGATTGATCCTCAGTCGATGTACCGGCGGACTGCTATAGTGTCGTGCCGGCTGCAATCCGGTTTAGCGGCACCCTGCCACTGACTGAGACAATCGACGACCCCAAAAGTCAAAGTACTATGAAGATCCAACAATTCCTGGAACATTACGGAGTACACATCAATCCGTTCAGCCAGGAAGACGCGCAGTCCGACCATATCTTTCAGCAGCACTGCGCGGAGACGATCTATCATCCGGCATGGGACAAAGTCCTGGGCGATTGCCGCAATCCCAGCACATCCATCGTGTTTGGAGAAAAAGGCTCAGGCAAGACGGCCATTCGGCTGCAACTGATCACCGCCCTGCGCGAGCACAATCACAAGTATCCCGCCGAGCGGTGTTTCGTCATCAGCTACGATGACCTGAATCCGTTTCTGGATACGTTCCGCGATCGATTGCGAGGCCGAAAGCGAAACCCGGATCTGGCATTGAAGGAATGGCGGCTGTGGGATCATATGGATGCATTGCTCACGCTCAGCACACGCCGATTGTGTAACGTCATAGCCGATCGACACACGACAGATCCGGATATCTCGCTGCAGCAGATTCGTGACCTGCCGCGTCAGCGCAAGCGGGATCTGCTCATGCTGGCGGCGTTTTATGATCAATCGTCCGATCAGTCGCACTGGCGGCGGTGGAAAGACATTCGCTGGCGGATCGGTTTTATGACACCCACGATCCACTGGCGATTCCTGGTCGGCATCCTGGTCACAAGCCTGGTCCTGGTGTTTGCTCTGCGCGGGCTGCGGGCGGACGGGCTCAAAGCCCTGAATGAACTCACATCGTGGTGGCTGTATGTTGTCATTGCGGCGGGCTGGATACCGTACCTGAAACGGACGATGTCACTCTGGTGGCGGGCTCGACAGATCGCGAAGCAGGTGCGGATTCTGGAACATGGCACGTCGTCGCTGCGCAGAATTCTGTCACGTTTTCCGGCAGCGGAAATCGATGACCAGCCGATGCCGTCCCGTGATCGCAGCGATGATCGTTACGAACTGCTTGCCAAACTTCAGCGACTGCTGAAGCCCATGGGTTTCACCAGCATCATCGTGCTGGTGGATCGCGTGGATGAACCGCATCTGATCAACGGGTCGGCGGAGCGGATGCGGGATTTTCTCTGGTCGATGTTTGACAACAAGTTTCTGAAACATCCGGGCATCGGCTTCAAGATGCTGTTGCCACGCGACGTCGTCTACTTTCTGAACCGGGAAGAGAAAGAATTCTACGAGCGCTCGCGACTGGATAAGCAGAACCTGATCAATTCGCTGGAATGGACGGGCGAGTCGCTGTTCGACATGGCCACCAATCGCATCCGCGCCTGTCAGCCGGAGGATACCGCTTCACGCGAGGCGGCAGGTTCTGCTGAAGCGCAAACATCGCAAACCACCATCCGGGATTTCTTCGCAGAAGACGTGTCTCGCGACGACCTGATTGCCCGCTTTGCCAAGCTGCGCGTCCCTCGGCATCTGTTCCGATTTCTGTACCGCCTGCTGACCGAACACTGCAATCGGGCCACGGAAGACCAGCCGTCCTGGAAAATCTCCCGCAGGACGCTGGAAACCGTCACCGACACGTATGCCCGCGAACTGGAAGCCTTCGACCGCGGCCTCGGAACGGGTTGAGACCGCCGGATCAATTCCAGTTCGATACCGCGCAGCCACAGGCGTTTCCTGTTCAGCAAACGTTTAGAGTTTTGTTTTCCTGAGAAGTTTTTAGCGTGCCACTTTACTGTAGTCGTGGACCGAGCGAGCAACTTTGTAGCCACGTTCGCCAGAACGTGGGCGATCCAGAGGAAACCCACGCTCTGGCGAGCGTGGCTACGTTGGGTTGCGGGCG
>JAYTAK010000865.1:0-3241 GCA_043737515.1 Candidatus Kuenenia sp.
TGATCGATGCTCGTCTGAAGGACCAGGTGGCTCAAGTGCAGGTTTCGCAGACATTTTTGAACACCGGTTCGCGTCAGATTGAAACTCAATTTCTGTTTCCGCTGCCGTATGATGGAGCTGTCGATTCTCTGGTGCTGATGGTTGATGGCAAAGAATTCCCCGCCCAACTGCTGACAAAAGAGGACGCTCGGGCTCGTTACGAAGCAATCGTGCGTTCCAGCAAAGACCCAGCGCTGCTCGAATGGATGGGGCATGGAATGTTCCAGACCAGTGTATTTCCTGTGCCACCCGGTCAGTCGCGAACTGTGACGCTGCACTACAACCAACTGCTCCGCAAGGATCATGGCGTCACCGACTTTTTGTTCCCGCTCAACGCCGCACGCTATTCGTCCAGGCCAGTAGAAAAGCTGCGTGTCTCCGTGCGGATTGAATCGACGCTGAATATCAAGAACGTCTATTCCCCAACGCACGACATTAAGGTCGAAAAGCCCGATCCCAAGGTTGCCACGGTCACTTGGGAAGTCACGAACGACATCCCCACAAGTGACTTCCGTTTGTTCTTCGATGTGAATTCCAAAAAGCTCGGCACCAGCGTTCTGACTTACCGGCCTTCTGAAAGCGAAGACGGCTTTTTTTTGCTGATGACCACGCCGCAGATTCCTGAACAGCATGAACAGTTGCCAAAGACGGTGATGTTTGTGGTTGACAAGTCCGGCAGCATGTCGGGTGTCAAGATGGAACAGGCTCGCGGTGCCCTGAAGTTTGTGCTGAACAATCTTCGGGAAGGCGACTTGTTCAACATCATCGCCTACGACACCACAGTGCAGTCGTTTCGTCCGGAACTGGAACACTTCAACGAAGCAAATCGCAAGGCCGCCACGGGTTTCGTGGAAGGACTTTATGCTGGCGGCGGCACCAATATTCACGATTCGATGTCAGCCGCCCTCTCGCAACTGGCTGACAGCTCACGTCCGAACTTCCTGATCTTCCTGACGGACGGACTTCCGACTGTCGGTGAGGTGGACGAAGCTCGCATTGCCGCAATGGCGCGGACGTCGAACAAAGTGCGGGCCAGAGTGCTCAGCTTCGGGATCGGTTACGACGTCAACAGCCGGCTGCTTGACCGTCTCGCCCGCGACGGGTTCGGGGCAAGTGAGTATGTCCGGCCTGATGAAGACATCGAAGTTCATGTCGCCAAAGTCTACAACCGCATTGCATCACCGGTACTTTCTGATGTGCGACTGACGTTTGATCTTGACGGCATCGGCGTGGAGGCCGGAGCGGTAGTCAACCGAGTCTATCCGTCCGGACCGTTTGACCTTTTCGCCGGTGAACAAGTAATTGTGGTGGGACGTTACAAGCATACTGGGGCTGCCAAGGTGGTGCTCAGCGGCAAAGCAGGACGGGAAGAACTTCGATACGATTTCCCGGCCGATCTGACCAAATCGAGTCGCGATCAGACGTTTGCCTTTGTCGAGAAGATCTGGGCCATGCGTCGCATCGGCGAGATCATTGATGAACTGGATCTCAAGGGCCGCAACGAGGAACTGATCAGAGAATTGGTGTCACTATCAACGCGGCACGGGATCCTCACACCGTATACTTCGTTCCTGGCTGATGAACAGTCGCGACCGACAAGCCTGACGAGCAGTGACGCCTTTCGGTCCAACAGTGGTGCTGCCGATCGTGATCTGCAGGCGCTGAGTGAGCCATCAGGGCGTTCCGGAGTGTCACAACGAGTCTCGAAGGCACAACTGCGGGGAGCGGTGGGCCTGAAATCGGGGGGAATGTCCGGAGGGTACGGGGCGTCCGGCGGCGGTTCCGCGAAGCAAGCTGGCAGCGCTTATTCCCTCGAATACCGAGACGCAAAATCCGATGAGGCGGTGATTGTTTCGAGCGTACGTCAGATCGGCAACACGACGCTCTACAAACGCAACAACATCATCTGCACCTCGGAGACATCGAACCTGCTCAACGAGGCGAACGACGGAATCGACTTCGCGAAGCACAAGGGGCAAATTACGACGATCGCCCGCTTCTCATCCGCGTACTTCGACCTGAGTGCCGCAAATTCGCCTGAGGAAAACCGCCTGCTCGCCGCCCAGCAGGACGGCGAAGAACTCCTCGTCACGTTTCGCGGCAAGACGTACCTTATTCAGTAGTTTGCGATGGTGAGCTGCAGACACCATTTTCAGCCAGTCTAGTGCTCTGTCAGCAATGGATTGATGGGGATGGCCGGGGTTGGAGGGCACCAGCCCGAAACCCCGGGGCTTCCTTCGCTCCGCTCAGTCCAGCCCCGGCCCCCCGATCCATCAAGGCACGACTGACCGAGTACCAGGACCGTTGAACTACGGCAATGTCACGTCCCAGACCTTCGTGCGCTTGGCCTCGCCTTCAGGTCCGGCCACTTTGAGTGTCACGACGAATTCGCCGGGCTTCTCGTAACGGTGGATGGGTTGACGTTCGGTAGAAGTTGTTCCATCGCCGAAATCCCAGAGCCACGAGGTGAGCTTGCCGAATGAGCGATCACGAAATGCCACAACTCGGTCTTCCTGGCTGACGACCTTGAACGTCCAGTCGGCCTCAACCGACTTGCGCAGACTGGCCTCGATCGGCATCAGACGGAATGCCACCATGTCTGACGCATCACCATACATCGTTGTCTTGTGCGAAAGGTTCCAGAAAGCGCTGTAACGTTCGGCCTTTTCATCGTCGTAGTCCAGAATCGCCCAGGACAGACCGATCAGGTTGTCTTCTTTGAGTTCTGTCTGCACAGCTCGCGAACGATCTGGCGGCGCATGATCGAATGGCGTCACAAAAAACTCCAGCACCAGTTTGCCGCTTTCGCCGTGTTTGAAGTTGTATTTGCAGGCCGCGTTCGCAAAAGGCAGATCTTTGATCCACGGCTGTGAACCCCACACCATCGCCCAGTCCTTGCCTGAGGCCGGAGTGAAGATATGGTAGTTCTGAGCGTGTACACCATGAAACGAAAAGTGCGTTTCCGGCTTTTCACGCAGCGTCTTGTTGGGGTGCATGTGACGAATGAGCGGGCCGCCGGACAGATCACCGTCGATCACGATCTCAAAAATATCGTTATGCAGATCTTCGTGGGCAAAGTCCCAGTAGTCGTCACTGGCCTCATACAGAAAATAGAGATGATTCTGCCCGTTGACCCAGCCAACTTTGACCCTCACATCAAGATTCGCTGGATCGCGTTTGTCTCCAATTCCGACGACTGTTT
>JAYTAK010000866.1:0-3240 GCA_043737515.1 Candidatus Kuenenia sp.
CAACGACCGATCTGACTCCGCCCGCTGTAGAAATCGGACAAGAACGCCTGGCCACCAGGCTGCCGGCGAGCGCCTTGGCGATGCGCGTCGCGCCGGTTCCGGAGAATATGGAATCTGTGGAACTCGCTGAATCCATCGTGCTGCCTGTCGCTCCGGTGGAAGCGGTGGAGAAGGTCACGGCTGAGCAAACTCCGCTAATGGCGGTGGATCGTGTGAGTGCGACGACGCCGGCTCCTGTGCCGTTCGCGACCGCTGCCGAACGGATGAAGACTCGTCAGCCGCAGTTGTTCGTCGAGCTGAACGCTCAGACATCCACGATTGAAAATCGTCCGGCAGAACCCGCGAAGTCACCGATCGTACCACCGCGCGCGACTGCTCCGTCATCGATCAGTCGTTCGTTTGTGGACACTGCTCAGATCGACGCTGAAGACGTACAACTCGTCGCTGCAGAATCCAGCGACAGTCAAGAGACGGATAAGACTGCCGAGAGTGAACTGAAACTGGCGATGGAACGAGTCGAATCGACAGGCCCGAAGCCGTTGACGACTCAGGAAATGTCCGGCCCGGCCAGTCGAACCCAGCAGAGGATTGTCGTGGGTGCGCTGAGTCTCGAACGCAACAACGCTCCGCCCACGTTCAACAAACTGGCCAGCCAGCTTGATAGACCGCTGGCGAAGGCCGCCGCCGTGTCCCTGGCTGCGGACAGCGTCGGACTTCGATCCATGTTCACGTTGCGTCAGGGAGACACGCGCAAGCAGTACATCGAACTTTTTGGAGGGACAGAAGAAACGGAGAAGGCCGTCAATCGCGGTCTGGTCTGGCTGACTCAGCATCAGAACGCCGACGGAAGCTGGAGCCTGAACCGATTCCACGAAAACTGCAACGGCAAGCACGCCGCGTGTACTGGACTTGGGGGCGAATCGTCAAACACAGCGGCCACCGGTCTCGCCCTGTTGCCATTGCTCGCGGCTGGCAATACGCATGTCGATGGCGAACACGCAAAATCGGTCGCGGCAGGTTTGCAGTGGCTGATCGATCACCAGAAACCGGACGGCGAATTGCTTGGCCCCGGAGACAGCCAGAAGATGTACAGCCAGGGCATCGCTGCCATCGCCATGTGCGAAGTGTTCGGAATGACGCAGGATCCGAATTTCCGC
This sequence comes from Candidatus Kuenenia sp., assembly GCA_043737515.1. Lineage (GTDB taxonomy): Bacteria > Planctomycetota > Planctomycetia > Planctomycetales > Planctomycetaceae > SXXK01. The sequence goes on from JAYTAK010000866.1 coordinate 1,158, forward strand.
GAACCGGCTCAACGTGCTCTGCAATATATCATCGACGCCCAGAACAAGACGACAGGCGGCTGGCGCTACACTCCCGGTGAAGCAGGCGACACGTCAGTGGTGGGCTGGCAGGTGATGGCTCTGAAGAGCGGCGAAATGGCTGGTCTTGAAGTTCCCGCCGCTGTGCATGAAGGTATTCGACGCTGGCTGAAATCCGTCGAAGGTAATCAGCCGGTGGGCGGTCAGTTCGGTTACATCAACGCGAGCGTCACTCCCGCGATGTCCGCCGAAGGTCTGCTCTGCCTGCAGTTCCTTGGCACCAGCCGCAACGATCCCGCCATGCGAGCCGGTGCCGATTACCTGCTGACTCAGCTTCCCGAAATCAAACAGGTGCATACGTCTTACTACTGGTACTACGGCACGCAGGTCATGTACCACATGCAGGGAGACTATTGGCAGGAATGGAATACCGCACTGCGCGACATGGTTGTGGAAACCCAGATCAAGGACGGCCACATGGCGGGCACCTGGAACCCCGCCGACACATGGGAACAGCGAGGAGGCAGACTATACGCCACTTCCATGAAGCTGCTGTTGCTCGAAATCTACTACCGGCATCTGCCGCTGTACGAACAACTGGATGATTAAGTCATTGATCAGCATCGCGTTTGCCAGGGGTCTCCATGAACGTTTTGACGGCGACAAGAACCAGCAGTGATGACGGCAACGCCGATGGTCGAGGTCGTGACTGGCGATTTTCAGGATCCATCATGCTGGCCATCACGACAGCCGTCATCCTGTGGCTGATGGGGCAACCACTGTGGTGCAAATGCGGTGGATGGTCGCCGTGGTGGTGGGATATCTGGTCACCGCATAATTCGCAGCATCTGATTGATCCCTACACTGCCTCTCATGTGCTGCACGGTGTCATTTTTTGCGGCCTGTTTTTCTGGCTGCCGAAAGCTGTTTCGCTCAACATTCGATTTCTGACAGCCATCGTGCTGGAAGTCGGATGGGAGATTCTTGAGAACTCACCGATCATCATCGAACGTTATCGAGCCGCCACGATCGCCACGGGATACTCCGGCGACTCAGTCATCAATTCTGTCGCCGACATTCTCGCCTGCGCGATCGGATACGCGATTGCGTTTCGGCTGCGTGCACCAAAGTCACTGATTTTCTTTTTCGCAACCGAGTTACTTGTTCTGCTCTGGGTCCGTGACTGCCTGATCCTGAACGTCGTGATGCTGATCTATCCGATTGAGGCGATTAAGGTATGGCAGACGGCAAGCCTGTGATTCCTCGGAACCTCAATCATATTCAGCACACGCGGTTTCAGCCACAACCTCTCCACACAGAGACGAGCCTTCGATCGGGGTCTTGCGGACCGACAGCCTGCGTCCCCTTGCAGACAACTGACAGCGGCGTCTCGGTTTTCAAAGTGCCGGTCGTACTCACTTCGCAGCAGGTTCGGTGCCGTTCGTTCCTGCTTCGGTGCCTGTTGCAGGAGTTGCGGATTCGGTGGCTGCGGGCGCGTCCTTCCCTGCGGGCGGGGTGACATCGACTGTTTTGGAGCACCCGAATGCAATGCAGGGAATGAACAGAAAGCACATAAAAAATTGTCGCATGGTGAACTCCGTCGTCGAATTGTTGCTGAATTACGGTTTTGAACGTACAGGAGCATAACGACTACGAACGAATTGGCGAGATGATAGGCAACATGTGTGACAAAAATCAAAGTAGACGTCACTCTCTGAGTGACGCAACCCGAATACGCTCGCGTTTTAGGGCTCGCCTTCATCACTCAGAGAGTGATGGCTACTTTTGTCACAAGTGTCGGCGTGATCTGGAATGCGAGTCGGCGGAGCGACATCGCCTACAATTCAGGCCATTTCATCAGTCAAGAGTCGCCAAAAAAACAGGGGCTCTGGAAAGTTCCCTCGCGGACGCGGTTTGACTAAACTCCCCAGACTCAAGGAATCAGTCGCTACGGTTGGACGGCTATCCGAAGGACCGAACTTCCCTGCAAACAGCAGAAACATACTCGAAAGAAAAGGCAACAGTGTCATGGCCAAATCAACGAAAAAAGTATCAACAACCAAAG
>JAYTAK010000867.1:0-7380 GCA_043737515.1 Candidatus Kuenenia sp.
GCGTTGCTCGAAATGGAAGAACTGGGCGAAGCCTGGCGCGTCGTGGAGAAAATTCGGCTGCACAACGTCCGAGACGCCATGTTTCCGGCCGACGAACAATTGCTGCAGACTGTGCTGAATCGGCTCAATCAGTTCACGACAGCATCGCGAACCCGGCAATAGTCATCAATTCGTCAGCGTGACGGCGGTCCAACAGACAGGACTGCTTTCGGATTTTGTCTTGGCGACCAATATCTGATCAGGCGATGTCTCGAGCACGCGATACTGTTGCGTGTCGCCAAACTTTGCGATCAGTTTCTCAACACTGCGCGTCGGTGATCCTCCGATGATATGCTGAGTCAGAACTTCTCCATCCAGAGTCCAGAGAAGATCCAGTGTGACCTGTCGACCGTAAATCACTGCGGCCATGGGAGTCAGCGACATTTTGATCGTTGCGGTTCCGTCCTGCCGTGTCGTCAGAACCTGATGCCCGAACTGCGTTGCTTCCCATGTGCCGATGATGTTGCCAATCGCCTTTTCCTGAGTGGTCGCTGAATCCTTCGTATCCAACAAAGTTACAGACTCGGATTCGGACTCTGCGACCGGATGCATTACCGCCGCCGCAGAACAGCCGACGCCGACCAGAAGCATGCAGACAGGAATCATTCTGTGTTGGAACATTGTTAAACTCACATTGGATGGAACGATCCGAACTGGAAGCCATTCCTTTGAAAAGCAATATGAATGCCGTCATTCACTTTTGAGAACGATTCAATCTGCCATCCGCCTGACTTACGTATCATTTCTGACGTTTTACCTGCAATCGACTGCGTCTGAGGCTCGGTAGAAGGGCGCATCGATTGCCAGCACGAACCGGCTATGGTGTCGCGAAAATGACTTTACTTGTTATCGTTTGGATTTGCTCGATGCTTGATTCTTCGGCATCGTGCCTGTTTATTTTTCTGAAATGATGTTGAAAGACGTGTTCCGAATAAGACGAATGCAATGACGGCGATACTCGGGATTTCTGCGTTTTACCACGATAGTGCGGCGGCTCTGATCGTGGACGGCAGGATCGTTGCCGCAGCTCAGGAGGAGCGTTTTACGCGAAAGAAACACGACCCGGCCTTTCCCGTCGAGGCCGTGCGGTATTGCCTGTCCGAAGCCGGGTTGCAGGCTTCTGATCTGGATTTTATCGCGTTCTATGAAAAGCCGCTGGTGAAATTTGAGCGACTGCTTGAGACCTATCTGGCATTCGCGCCGTCGGGATTTCGCAGTTTCGTCATGGCAATTCCCGTCTGGCTGAAGGACAAACTTTACATCCACCGCACCATCCGCAAGTCGCTGCCAAACGCGACGAAGGCGAAACTGGTCTTCACAGAACATCATGAGAGCCATGCCGCCAGCGCTTTCTTTTCCAGTCCGTTTGCGGAAGCGGCATTCCTGACTCTGGACGGTGTCGGCGAATGGTGTACGACCGCTTGGGGAACTGGAAAAGGCAACCGGATTGAGTTGCAGCAGCAGATCACGTTTCCTCATTCGCTGGGACTTCTCTATTCCGCAGTCACCTACCACTGTGGCTTCAAAGTCAACAGCGGTGAATACAAATTGATGGGACTGGCGCCGTACGGAAATCCGGTCTATGCCGACAGAATTCGGAAGCATCTGATCGACATCAAACCTGATGGCAGTTTCTGGATGAACATGAAGTTCTTCAATTACTGTCAGGGGCTGACCATGACGAATGACGCTTTCAGCAGACTCTTCGACATGACGCCTCGCCAGCCCGAATCTCTGCTTGAACAAAAGCACATGGACATGGCGGCCAGTATTCAACTGGTGACTGAAAAAATCGTGCTCGCGATTGCGAATCATATCCATCAGCAAACCGGCATGAAGAATCTGGTGCTGGCAGGAGGCGTGGCATTGAACTGCGTCGCCAATGGACGACTGCTGCGCGAAGGCCCGTTTGATGACATCTGGGTGCAACCTGCTTCCGGCGACGCCGGCGGAGCGCTCGGTGCTGCTCAGTTTGTCTGGTATCAGTTACTGGACAACCCTCGTCGGACCACGTCCATGGATTCTCAGGCGGGCAGTCTGCTGGGGCCGGCATTCACCGACGAGCAGATCAGGGCATTTCTGACAAAGGCCGGAATGCAGTACCAACAGTTCGATCAGGAGGGCTCCCTGATGGAATATGTTGCTCAGTTGCTGGCAGAAGAAAAAGTTGTCGGCTGGTTTCAGGGACGAATGGAATACGGTCCACGGGCACTCGGTTGCCGCAGTATTCTCGGCGATGCACGTTCTCCGAAAATGCAGTCGGTGATGAATGTGAAAATCAAGTACCGTGAAAGTTTTCGTCCGTTTGCTCCGATCGTGCTGCGGGAAGCGGCGTCTGAATGGTTTGAGATTCAGCCTCAGCACGAGAGCCCCTACATGCTGATCGTCGCCGATGTGGCGGACGGCAGGAGGACTCAGCTTTCACAGGATCAGTTGCAGTTGATGTCGCAGTCCGCAGATCTCTGCGCGCGAGTCAACGTGCCGCGATCGGAAATACCGGCGGTGACGCATGTCGATTATTCGGCTCGACTGCAAACCGTCGATCACATCCGCAATCCACGATTGCACAAACTGCTGACAGAATTTCAGAATCGGACGGGCTGCCCGGTTCTGGTCAACACCAGTTTCAATGTCCGTGGTGAACCAATTGTCTGTACGCCGGAAGATGCCCTGCGCTGTTTTATGGCCACCGAAATGGATGTTCTGGTTCTTGAAAACTGCGTCGTCCTCAAGGCTCAGAACGAGACTCGCCAGACTGCCGCTGAACGTGAATCACACCTTGCAAAGTTTTCGCTCGACTAGCGTGGAGAGTAGTCAGTAGTCAGTTGCAAGTAGTCAGTAGTCAGGAAGCAGTTTTGAGGAAGCAGATTGTGGCGGGGTTTGAAGACTTGGAAGTTTGGCAGCGGGCGGTTGAAATGAGTGTTGCTATTTACGTGGAAACGAAAGACGTGCGTGATTTTGGTTTTCGCGACCAGATCACACGAGCAGGATTGTCAATTCCATCCAACATTGCCGAAGGCATGGAACGATCCACACCTGCCGACCAGTGCAAATTTCTCGACTACGCGCGGGCCTCCTGTGGTGAAGTTCGCACCCAAACCATTGTCGGATCGAGAGTGGGATTCATTTCGGCGCAAGCCGCTCGCAATTGGTGCGACGAAGCCAAAGAACTCGCCGCCATGATCAACGGCCTCATCCGCTCCATCCGCAACCGCTCCTGACTCCCAACTGCTCACTGCCAACTGCCAACTCCAAACTGAAAACTCGAAAAATGAAATTCTCCGACATACCACGAAATCCTGATTACCGCATGCTCCGCCAGTTTGCGGGGTTGTGGATTCTGTTCTTCGGCGTCATCGCATTGTCCCAGCATTTTCGCAGCCAGAATTCGACCGTGGCCATCGTCGTCGGAGCATTCGCGCTGTTGGTTGGTGTACCGGGGCTGTTTTTTCCGCGAGTCCTCAAGCCCATTTTCGTCGGCTGGATGATCCTAGCATTTCCCATCGGCTGGCTGGTTTCGCATGTCATCCTTTTCTTGATCTATTGGAGTGTTTTCGTCCCGATCGGCTTTATACTGCGACGAATGGGGCATGATCCTCTGCGTTTGCGGAAGCCATCGGGCGACAGCTACTGGGAACAGAAGACTCAGCAAACCAGTCTGCGGCGCTATTTGAAACAGTTTTGATCAACATACCGAAACAAGTTCGCTTGTGCCTCAAGCGACGATTCGCGAAAATTCGCGTCCGTTCGCGGTCAGAGTTTTGTTCTGTCTATTTCACAGGAGTGACTTCTGTGCCCGAAGAAAAACCATCAGACAACTTTTCCCGGATCGCTGAATCCGAAGGGAACACGTCGATCTTCAGAGAGTTTCTGGAGTTCCTGATGACCAACAAGAAGTGGTGGCTGGGACCCATCGTCCTGGTCCTGCTGGCTCTGGGCGCACTCCTGTTGCTGACCAGCACCGCAGCCGCACCATTCATCTACACGCTGTTCTAGCGCGACGTCAATGTTTGATTTTGAGGTAGGCCGGACCAAGCGCAGCGCAGTTCCGGCAGGTGTCTGGGAATTGCCGGAACGGCGCGCCGCCATTTACGCAGCGCTGGGGGATGCGCTCTTCGGGAACTGGGCCAGCGTACAGCCCGCCCTGGAGAAGCTGCTGTCAGACAAGTCAGACAAGTCAGACGAGTCAGACCTGTCCGACCTGTCTGACCTGTCCGACGAAGCCAACAATTCCCTTTTGGAGGACCAGTCATGACCGATCCCGATGGCGTCCTGCTGCCGCACGGCGGTTACGAGCACCTGCGCAGCTACAAGGTGGCAGAAGCCGTCTACGATGCCACGGTCGTCTTCTGCGACCGGTTCATTGAAAAGCGTTCCCGCACGCATGATCAAATGGTTCAGGCGGCTCGCAGCGGCGTGCGCAACATCAGCGAGGGCAGCGGTGCAGCGGCCACCTCGCGGAAATCCGAGATGAAGCTCACCAACGTGGCCCGCGCCAGCCTCAACGATGAACTGCTCAAAGACTACAAGAGCTTCCTGATGCAGCGAAGCCTGCGCGTGTGGCATAAAGATTCCCCGGAAGCACTGGCCATGCGGGAACGCCTCAAGCACGACCTCGCCCCCAACCTCCCGACAGTCTCACCTGGCAAAGTGCGGCTTACCGGCCTGGCTGGCCTCTCGGATTTCGTGAGCAAAGCCGAACCCGAACTGGCGGCCAATGCCATGCTCTGCGCCGTGAATCAGGCCGCCTACCTGTTGAAACGCCAACTGGAAAGCCAGAGCCGGGAGTTTCTGGAAAAGGGCGGATTTACAGAAAACCTGTACGCGGCGCGCGTGAAGAAGCGGCAGTCAGACAGGTCGGACAAGTCTGACCTGTCCGACAAAGGCGCGCCAGTGTGCCCCGCGTGCGGCAAGCCCATGCGCCGACGCACAGCCGGAAAGGGCTCGCGTGCAGGGCAGGCATTTTGGGGGTGTTCTGGTTATCCCGATTGCAAAGAAACCGCTGAAATGTCCGACCAGTCCGACAAGTCAGACAAGGAGACCAGACAATGAAAACCGACACCACCGAAAAAGATATTGAAAGCCTGACTATGCGCCACATATCAGGCACGGATGACCTTGCCCGGGGCTCAGGCAATTTGTTGGCCGAGACCGCACCGTCCTATACATGCAGCGGTTGGTTTGCGGGAAGTCCAGCAGCCTATGACCGTTGAAACCGCCGCCCTCAACACCGCCCTCGCCCGCACCGGGCGGGAAATCGCGCTGATGCAGGAATACCGGACGCGCCTGACCGCCGACATCGTGACGGGTAAGCTGGACGTGCGCGAAGCCGCCGCCAAGCTTCCCAAGCCGACCGAAGAAAGCGCGACGGCGACGGCTGAAGTGGACTGGAATGCTGTGCAGGCAACCAGTTGGCAACAGTGCAAGGAAGGGAAACAGGCCGAGTTTCTGGTTGAACAGCGGTTTCCCTGGGAATTGGTCTCACGAATAGGGGTTCAGAATGCTCTGATTAAACAAAGAGTCGATGATGCGATAAAACAATGCTCTTCACGTCCCCGCGTTGAAGTTCAAACGGGCTGGTACGACTAAGCAGAAATCTACCGCAAATGATCATCTACAAAAACGGCAACATACTTAAAGAAGACGTAGAAGCGATCGTAAATACGGTCAACTGCGTCGGCATCATGGGGCGTGGCATTGCGTTGCAGTTCAAAAACGTCTTTCCGGAGAACTACTCGGCGTACGCCAAAGCCTGTAAACAAGACTTGGTGCAGCCGGGTCGCATGTTCATCTTTGAAACCGGAGAACTGACCAATCCGAAATATGTGATCAATTTCCCAACGAAGCGACACTGGAAAGGCAAGAGCCGGATCGAAGACATTGAGTCGGGGTTATCGGCGTTGGCATCGGATATCAGGGCGCGACGTATCCGATCCATCGCGATTCCCCCGCTCGGTTGTGGACTTGGTGGCCTGGACTGGCCAGTTGTTCGGTCTCGAATCGAGTCGGCACTCTCGAATCTCAACGATGTTCAGATCGTGGTGTTTGAGCCGGACAAAGGAAAGGTCGATGCTCGCCCAAACTTCTCAAAGAGCGCCCCAGGGATAACGCCAGGCAGAGCGGCATTGGTGGGATTAATGCAGCGTTACCTGAATGGCCTGCTTGATCCTTCTATTACGCTCCTTGAAGTACACAAGCTCATGTACTTCATGCAGGCTGCCGGCCAACCTCTCAAGTTGATCTACAAAAAAGCACACTTTGGCCCATTTGCAGAAAATCTGGGCCAGGTTCTGAAGGTCGTGGAAGGTCATCTGGTTTCCGGCTACGCGGACGGCGGAGACGCCCCCGACAAACAATTGCAACTCATTCCCGGTGCGTCCGAGGAGGCATCCGCATTCCTCCGAGATGACGCAGAGACGCTGGCGAGATTTGACAAAGTCTGTGATTTGGTGGAGGGGTTTGAATCCCCGTTTGGGCTGGAATTACTAGCAACCGTTCATTGGGTGGTCGAGCAGGAAGAAGCGAAAGACAGCGATGATGTCATCGCCAGAACGTATGCATGGAATGACCGAAAGAAGGAATTCTCGCGTCGTCAAATTCACATCGCACTTCAAGCTCTTGCGAAGGGTGGGTGGTTCTCAGACTTTACGCCAGCGGCAACCGTATGAAATCAGACACGACCGAAAAAGGCATCGAAACCCTGATCATGCGGCAAGTGACGGGGACGGATGGGTTAGCATCCGACTCAGGCGAACTCCTGAGTGAAATCAAAGGGTTCAGGCATCTTTGATGTTTTTGCGAGTCAGCACAATCGCGTCAACAATCTGTCCATCGATTGACTCCACGGGACGGTAATCTCCCAATGAGGCAACCGATGCGACTCAGGATCCAAAACCGTGAGTCAATGCGTTGTCCCCCTCAACTGAAGAAAGAGCGTGACGAGCCGATCAAATCATGCTAAAATGGGCGTAATAGATTGAGGAATAACCATGAACATCGACCTGCGTTTGCCATCCGAATACGTCGAAGTCCTTCAACAGCACGTTGCTGCCGCTGGCGAGGACATCGACACGTTTGTCACCGACATCGTGGCCGACAGCCTGCAGGCTGAAGTCGAATCTGCGCGGTCAAGAAAAGTCAATCAGGGAACGTTCGCCGAGTGGCTGCAGCAATGGGCCAACCGACATCCGCGACTCGAACATGACATCGATACCAGCCGTGAATCAATCTATGCGGGCTGCGGGTAAGCGTACAGCAGCACCATCTGGTATTTCGGTCCACCAGCGCCTTCCGGCGATGGTTGAGTTCAGCCTTTGGCGTTTCTTCGTTCTTCACGAGCCC
>JAYTAK010000868.1:0-7374 GCA_043737515.1 Candidatus Kuenenia sp.
AGCGAAGTGTCGGCTGGACGATCCATTGTTACGGTCACATCGGATCGCTGTGAGGACGCTCAAGAGATCCTGACGCGACACGGCGGCACCAGTCGGGCAAAGCGCGCCTGCTGAGACAGCCCGGTGTCTGGCAACCGACTTCCGAAGCCAATTCAATTATGTCCAGTTGAAGATCAAAGAATTGGCGCGGGATTTAACTATTGAATGCAGGCAGGGTGAATAATCGCCTGCCTGCATTCTTCATGCGCTCTCGCTCGGAAACCCAATGAATGATTTACTCAATGTTCTGCAATGGCCCGCGACGGCTATCACGTTAACAGCCGCTTGGCTCGTTTCATCTCGCAACAAACGTAGGCGGAGCTCAGCGTTTTGGTGTTTTATTGCGAGCAACGTTTGTTGGATAACTTGGGCTTGGTTTGCGCAGGCTTATGCACTGATCGTGCTGCAACTGGGGTTGTTTGCTATGAATGTTCGAGGAGCGCTCAAGAATCAACCCGAAGGCAGCATTGATGAACCATAAGACACCACGTGGGGACTGGCGAACGAGTAGACAATGTCGCGGATCCAACACTTGAACATCCCCGCTATGCGATTGTCAGAATTTCCGTTTGCGGGATATGTGCTTCAGACCTTCATTTGTTCAACGGTTTCATGCCCACAATTGAAAGCTCCGCAAGAGCCTCTCAGAAAATGCGAGCTAACGCACGGTGACGCTGTTGGCGCGTGCGAAGCATTCAGTGCAAACCGACTCAACTCATTATTAAATCGGTTATGTTGTTCGAAGAATCCCAAGTGCTTAGCCGGGGCAAGGCTCAGCAGGTTCGATTCCCGTATCTGATGATCCATGTGCCTGCCAGCCGCTGGCAACGTAGTCACATCCTGATCTCCGACGACAATCTGCGTCGGGATGTCAATTTGAGAAAGTGCTGCTGTGACATCGTAATGCAACATGCCGAGCGTTCCGCGCGCGATCACAGCGGGAGACGCTTTCAGAGTATATCGAGCGGCGAAGTTCAGCTGACCCCGCGTTTCATTGCCGGCAAAAGATTCCTTCGCCGTTGACCGGTGGGCCGATCCATTCAAATAGCTCAGGCAGTTCATTAGCCAAACGAGAGGTGAAAGGTATACTGTCATCGCCAACAGCGGTTCAATGAACGGCCTCTGCATTGAAGTGAGCAAACTGGCAAAACGAGTCGTCCGGAGGGGATTCGTATAGGTGGATTGCACAATTGAAATACCCACCACTGGACCCGATAGAAGTGCAGGGAATAGTTTGCACAGGGTCAGCGTGATCATGCCGCCAATGCTGTGGCCCACCAGAATTGCCGGCTGCTTGCCCGTGGCTTCGAGCACCGCTCGCACATCATTCGCCATTTTTGCAATACTGTAATCACGGTTTGCCGGTGTTGTGGACAGCCCCAAACCCGGCAAATCCCACAACACAACGCGGTAATGCCCTGCAAGCTGATTGACAGCATATAGCCACATTTGACAATCACACCCCCAGCCATGCGTCAAAATGATTCTTGGCCCATCCACGGGCCCGATTGCCTCCACATTGAGAAGAGTCCCGTCCGGCATGGTGAGTTGGCGCACTTCTCCTTTTGGCCGACTGTCGGAGTCAAATCTTCCTGCACGGCAAAACACTTTAGGGTAAATCCAGCCGCCGACACCACTCCATGCCAGCAACAACAACGCTCCGGCGAGCATAGCAGTGGTTCCGTCCCAGCCAGGACGCCAGGCACTCACGCGACCGACGAACGTGTTTAGACGTCGATTTTCTGTAATGAGACCGTCCTCGGTATCCCGGACTACGATTGTTGTGTAGGGTAGACGATCATACCAGCGACAGGTTAGGTACACTCCGCCGACAATCACCGCAATCGCAAGGAACCCATAAGGCCATGAAGCCATGTCCTAAGTATAGAAGCGGGGGAAAACATGCAGTCCTCACTGGTCAGAATTACGCATCAGACACGACCGCCCTCTTCGCAGAGGGCATACAGTTTAAGCGTCCTGACTATTGAGGAGAGCCCATTGCAGAACATGTGCCAAACTGTCAGCCAATCTGTTGCTGACCACGAGCGATCCTGCCCTGGAAGCCCAGGCGGTCAGAGGTGAAGACGGATCCGCTATGTCGCAAGAGCGTGATAAGCAAACGTGGTCAAGGATCATGTTCGCTCGCATCTTGTCGATATGCTCGGCATCCAGAATTGGCTGCGCGATTCTCGACGCAACCTTACTTGGAAGGCCGGTCCGGCGCATGATGGGCGGTCCCTCGCGCACGACTGTCAGTCAGATTGTGGACGTCATGCGAAGTCGATGCTGATAAGCCGCAGATTGTCGGAGGCCCCGTGAGGAATGGCACTTCCGCGTCCCCGCGAACCGCCTTTGAAAAAAAGTCGGTGCGACACTGCGTCAACTATGCTTCTTTGCGGCATGAGGTCGCCCCTGCTCCGCGCGATCTGCCTCGTTCCGCGGCTCGGCGTTTTCATCCGGAACAATTTTGGATCCGAACCGGTTAGCGTACACCTGAGTGAGTTCAGCACCGAAGAATAGAATCTGTGCTGAGTAATACACCCACACCAAAAGAACGACAAACGAACCGGCCACGCCATAGGACGACGCCATGCTGCTCCGGCCAAGATACAGACCGATCGCGAATTTTCCGATCGTGAAAAGAGCGGCGGTCAGGATCGCTCCGAGCCACACGTCTCTCCAGGCCATTTTAACATCCGGCAGCAGCTTAAACATCAGCCCAAACAGCAGTGTAATGACGCCGAATGACACCACACAGTTGACAGCCTGAGCAATCCACTTTAGCGAATCGGGCGGGTTCCCTAAAAAAGAACCGAGTGATGCGATCGAGGCCGTAATGACCAATGATACTAACAAGAGAAACGCCATCCCCATAACCATCGTGAAAGACAAGAACCTGTCGCGGATAATGCCCCAGATCCCGCGATCGGGTTTCGGTTTGACTTCCCAGATGGTGTTCAGTGCTGTTTGTAGTTGCCCGAACACGCCTGAAGCACCGAACAGGAGTGTGACGACACTGAGGACGGTTGCCACGGCACCCTCTGTGGGTTTGTTGGTGCTGGCGATCATGTCCGCAATCGCGTTGCCGCCTTCTTCGCCCACGAGCGCTCCGAGTTGCTGGGTGATTTGGCCGCCTGCCGCCTCGGTTCCTAAAAAGAATGCGACGATTCCCAAGGTGATCACTAATAGCGGGGCGATGGACAGAGCAGTGTAAAAGGCCAACGCAGCACCAAGCTGCGGGGCTTTGTCCTCATTCCATTCACTGGTGGTCTGGCGGAGTAGCGCCCATACACCGGACGGGCCGATCTTCATGCCGTTGTGACTCCTGCTCTAAAAATCAAAGGTGTTCGGGGCGTTAACCAAGTGATTGAACACTTATCACCGCCCGCAGCCGGTGACTTGCGCTTTGAAAGATCGCTCTGATCATTCAGCAGTCAGTCGGTCCGTTTGTCGCTCGTATCTTGTGGCCAGGCAGACGACCGCTGCTCGAGATGCAAATGAGGGACCCGTTTTTCTTAGACAGTTTACGATTCTTGTTTTCGTCGGCACCAGATTCGCTCAACACGTCGGGTGGATTCGCATGCATTCGAGAAGGAAACCCTCATGGGGCAAATCAAGGCATTGTCTTGGTCGTTATGTTTAGTGGTTATTCTGGTGGTCGTCCCAACGGCGAATCCGGGTGACACTGGCGTGGCAAAAACGGGGATGTTTATTCCAGTTGATATGTCGCGATTAATGGGTTCGCCGGAATCGCATGACGTATTCGGCGTGGAGAATGCGTTTCCTGATTTGAAGTTCACACGACCCATGGTGATCAGCCATGCAGGCGATGGTTCAGACCGAATGTTCGTGGCTGAACAGGATGGGACTATCCGTGTCTGGGCCAACGATGCCCGCGCCACGGAAGATCAGATCTTTCTCGATCTCAGTGCGGATGTCCGCCGCGAACACAACGAAGAAGGACTGCTGGGACTCGCGTTTCACCCCAAATATCGCGACAACGGCGAGTTCTTTATTTTTTATTCGGTGACGCCTTGCGGCAGCGTCGTCTCGCGTTTTCGAGTATCCAAAGACAATCCTGATCGCGCCGACCGTGCGACGGAGGAAAAGCTGTTGGAGTTCCGCAAACCGTATGGAAACCACAATGGTGGCAGTTTGAATTTCGGCCCGGACGGATTTTTGTATATCAGCGTTGGCGACGGTGGGCTGGGGGATGATCCGCACGAGAACGGACAAAACCTGGAGACGTTGTTTGGTTCCATCCTTCGCATCGATGTCGATCGCAAGGACATCGATTTGAATTATTCGATTCCGAAAGACAATCCCTTTGTCGAACTCGGATCGAAGACGCGCGGTGAGATCTGGGCTTATGGTCTGCGAAATCCCTGGCGGATCGGGTTTGATCGTTTGACCGGCACTCTTTGGGCCGGAGACGTTGGGCAGGACCGCTCCGAAGAAGTAAATGTCATCACCCGCGAAGGCAACTATGGCTGGAATCTGCGGGAAGGAAAGCAACCACGCGATCCGATGGCAGTCCGCGATTCTGTTCAAAAGTTCATCGACCCTGTCTTCGAATATCCCCGCGTGGAAGGGAAATCAATCACGGGCGGGTTGGTCTATCGGGGCGAGCGACTGCCCGACTTGCAGGGTGCATACGTTTACGCGGATTTCATGAGCGGTAACATCTGGGCCTTGCACTGGGATGGAGAAAAGGCGACCGCGAACTACAAAGTAGCTCGCACCAGTCTGATGATTACCGCATTCGGTGAAGATGAGGCCGGTGAGCTGTACTTCGCCGCGATCGATGGCGGGATCCATCGGTTTCGAACGCCGGAGAAAAACGCCAGCCCGGATTTTCCGGTAACATTATCGGAAACCGGACTCTTTAGCTCGGTCACGGACCACCAACCGGCTCCCGGTCTGATTCCTTATGACGTGAATGTGCCACTTTGGTCCGACGGCGCTGCCAAGGAACGGTTCATCGCCATACCACGAAACAGCAGTGTTGTTTTCAACGAAAAAGAGCAGTGGGAGTTTCCCGTCGGGACAGTCGTTGTCAAAACATTTTTTCTGCACACCGACGCGACAAATCCTGAAGAGCGGCGGCGACTGGAGACGCGACTATGGCTGCAAAATTCACGGGGATGGGAGGGATACACGTATCTTTGGAACGATGAGCAGACGGAAGCCACGTTGCTTGCGGATTGGCCCTTCAGGAAAGAGTACAAGATCAAGACGCTCGAAGGAACCGTCACACAAGAGTGGTATTTTCCCAGCCGATCCGACTGCCACGCCTGCCATACGCATAACGCCGGATTTGTACTCGGCTTGAATACTCGGCAGCTCAATCGGATGGAAACCTCCGGCATTGGCAACGAGAATCAGATCGAAAAGTTCCAACGGCTGCAGCTGTTCACTCAGCCCGAGCTTCCGCCGACAGTCGAATTAGAAGCCCATCCAGATTGGAACGACCCGGACGCGCCTCTCGAAAAGCGAGCTCGAGCCTATTTGGACGTCAATTGTGCGATCTGTCACAGCCCGGGTGGATTCGGAACGGCCGGTGGAAGCAAAGCCAATCTTGACGTTCACATCCCATTCGCGGCAGCATTCGCGGTTCCGACAAAATCCAATCCTGACGCGCCGCAATGGATCGTGCCGCATGAGTCGCATCATTCGCAACTTCTACAGCGGATGAAGTCGCGAAATCCGAAAGATCAGATGCCACCATTGGCAACGCTTCAACCTGACCACGTTGCACAGAAAGTGATTCGGCAGTGGATCGACGAATTGAATAACCCGTTCAAATGAAAACACCGTGTCCCGTTTTGTGACAGGACGACAATCGGTGAGGTGTGACGAGCGTCGAACATCGACACTTTGACTTTTTTCAAAATGAGGACTTACAATGATTGAAACAATGAACAGGCCACGGCCGCTCCTGGATTCGCAGGAAGCCCAGGAGCATTCAGAAGGGATTGTAGCTCGAACTTTGGAAGAGCAGACGGCGAAAGTACCGTCGGATGTGTGGCTGTGGGGAGCGCTGGGCTCGATGGCAGTCTCCCTATGTCTGCAGATGAAGGGTCGGAAAGAGGACAGCGTGTTTGTCGGCCAGTGGGCAGCGCCGTTCCTGCTGATCGGCGTCTACAATAAGCTGGTCAAAATCGGCGGTTCCGACCGAGTGCATCATTAACGAACCGATTGAATTTAGCTGACTCTATTGCTTTCTATGTGATAGAGATTCCCAATGGCGTGGACTCAGTGGCAAATCGATATTAGCCGCAGGGCGCTAGCCCCGGTTTTCCCCGCGATTCAAACCGTCCTGAACCGGGGCTAGCGCCCGGCGGCTGATTAAGCTGATTAAGCCACGCCATTGGGGGTGCTCCGCCGCGGCGTACATGCCGCAAATCGAACGGAATCTGCAGATCACCAGGATCTCACCTAGAAGACGGTAGAGTCAAAAAATTTGAAAGAACCGCCCCTTGCTTGCCCGCGATGCGGGCAAGCAAGGGTCACCAGCGAACAGCTCATCAGTCTTCGCATTGAGGTGCTTCCAGAACGACCGAGAACAATCTTTCAGCCCACGCGATTCTGAGGCTCGCGACTTCTCCTTTCTCCGTCCCAGCTCTTTCCGACTAGCTCGCCGCGCGGTCCTTCAAAGAGCAGAAGGCAGACTACTCGGGACAAACCGCTCCGTCGCCGATGAACTCCAGAGCAATCGTCACGCGCTCTGCTGCACCATCCAGTAACACATTTGTTACCAGCAAGGATTCATCCAAACTGAACAAAGTGCGATAATGAGTCTTCAGCGGATCGAGCATTTTTTATCTCAGGAACTCGCGGTTCACCGAAAATCCTTGATTAATTCGCCACTTTGCCTGGAAAACATTGGAAGATCGCGGTTTGAAAGCCAAAGGTTGATAAACTAAACCTTTATGGATATGCCATCTTCATCAATGCGAGACTTAGCTCGGCGATTGCTCGCTGCGAGCCAGACCGTCTCCGATCCGCACGTCCACGAAGCGGTGTTGGTGAGTGATAAGCTGCGGACTTCTCTGACAAGATTGGCTGGCGTCGATGGCTTCGCATCGCTTCAACGACGAGCGTTGGTGCTGGCCAGGGCGGAGATGCCTGCGCTGCAAAGCATCCAGATCGGCAAGGACGGTCGTCTGGAAGGATTTGAACAGCAGATGAGTGGCGAGTGGCGACTGGCGAGTGGCGAGAGAGAAGTGTCCGTCGGCGATCCACTCATCACTCATCACTCATCACTCATCACTCATCACTCATCACTCATCACTCATCACTCATCACTCATCACTCATCACTCATCACTCATCA
>JAYTAK010000869.1:0-3236 GCA_043737515.1 Candidatus Kuenenia sp.
CCTCAGCGTGATCCGTCGCTTCGCTTTGAGCATGCTGAAAAATGACAAATCCGAAAAGCTGGGTATTAAAAATAAACGACTACTCGCCGCCTGGGACACTGACTACCTCGCAAAAGTCCTCTTCGGATAATGACTTAGCACGCAATCGCCCTGCTGGCCGAGTCCGACCCGGCCAACGCCGCGTGGCAGCGCGACCTGTGCGTTTCCTGCTCGCGCGTGGCCCACGTGCTGGAACAGCAGGGATCGGACGAGTGGAGGCGATGAACTATTGGCGACAAGCGCATAACACTCTGACGGCGATGGTTGAAAAAGGCATGTTCGTCTCGCCGCAGGACATGCAGGTTCTCGACGCGCTGCGAGCCAAAGTCGATCGCTGATCGATCTCCTCTGTCCAGTTTGTGAATTTGTAGGGTGTGACAAGCGGCAGCGCAGGCACACCATGGTTATGATTCGGTGTGCCTGCGCGTTGCTTGTCACACCCTACAGATCTACAGGCTGGTGGCGGAAGTGCGGCGGAAAGCCGACAGGAATGAACCATGATCCCGGAATTCAACGACAACGGCTATTTGCCAGCGGGCATCCATCCGGCGACTCTCGATGAGATCGCCGCCCGATTCGGCTCGGAGCCGGAACTCCGCCGCGTGCAGATGGATTCACTGCGCTGGATGATCGATTTGGCCTGGAAAGCCGGTGTCCAGCGGATTATCATCAACGGAAGTTTCGTCACTGACAAGTGGGAACCGAATGATGTCGACTGTGTTCTGCTGATCGACGAAACCTATCCTCGCGATGCTGCGGCAAATGAAGAATTGTTGGTTGGGCTCCCATTTCTCACGACGGAAATTGTCCGGGAGGACGGCTTTTGGCAGCTCACCGAACGAACTTTTGCCAATGACCGCTACCACGTTTCCAAAGGAATGATCGAGGTGCTGCTGTGATCGAAAATCAGATTCAGTACGAAAACACACTCACTAAGCGCGCGGAACTCCAGCAGTTAGTCGATAAGGCTAAGGCTGAGCCGGGGCAGTCGTACGCTCGTGACCTGACGATCCGCTCGCTGAAGCGCCGCATCAATCAGTTCACTGAGGAAATGCTCCGCTACACCGCGCAGCAAACAGTGCAGGAACCGCGCTGAGACCGAATCGGCGAGCTGGCAAGGGCGCAGGGGAATCTGCCCGAGACGCAGCGGCTGATCGACTTTGGGAGTGCGGCGACGACGCGGGCTGGCTTCGAGACGGAACTACGCGAGTGCTTTCGCGTGCTGGACGAGATGCACCAACGCAACCTGCACTTCGACCCGCCGTTGGCTCAGGTCGATCAGCAACTGGCGGGAATGTTTGGCGGCTGATCGACTTTGGGAGTGCAGCGGCTCGACGCCGCTTTGGAATTTTTGTTTCGCACCGTCGCCTTGCCGGTCGAGTCTCCCTGGGCGAACAAAAGGGCTAGCGCCCACAATGCCAAAGCGGTGTCGAGCCACCGCACTCCAAAGGGGCGACGACGCAGGAGAATCAGACCGCCTCCCTTTCCGTCGAGTGCATGTCCGAACGGCATTTTCTGTCAAACGCCGGGCTCGGGCATCAAATCCAGTTCCGCAGCAATCGGCTGCAGGGCTGCGATCACGAACGCGATGTGTTCGTTGAGATCGACTCCCAGATCCGCAGCTCCTCGAATGATGTCTTCACGATTGACGGCGGCGGCGAAGGAGAGCTGTTTCATTTTCTTGCGGACGCTGCTGGGGGCCATGCCGTCCAGACGGCCAGGACGCATCAGGGCACACGCGACGATGAAGCCGCAGAGTTCATCGCAGGCGTACAGCGTCTTGTCGAGCCGCGAAACGCGAGGGCAATCCGTGAGATAATCGGCGTGCGATTTGATCGCATAGATCACGTCATCCGGATAGCCATGCTGTTTCAGAATCTCCGCTCCCTGCAATGGATGGTCGGGCGGGTCGGGCCAGCGTTCGTAGTCGAAATCATGCATCAGACCGACCGTGGCCCACTTGTCAGCGTCTTCGCCGAAATGGACAGCATACGCACGGACGGCTGCCTCAACGGCGAACATGTGCCGAATGAGGCTGACGCTTTGAGTATACTCGTGCAGCAGTTTAAGATCGTCTGATCGTGCCATGTCTAGAATTGACCTACCACTTCACCACCTTGAATCGTAGCAAGCGCTTTGTACACGCCGCCGTCGATATTTTCCGAGATGAAGTGTACAGATCCATCGCCCAGACAAAACTGTGCACCGCCAACATGGTTGCTGCTGAAGTCGTCAAAGTGCGAGGCCGGGTGATTCGGCACATGATCCGCTGAACCGCAGACGCGCTGAATGGATTCTTCTCCCTGTGCAATCATGCCCGGCCAGCTTGTGAACCAGTCCAGACTGGCTTTTGTCCTGCGTTCGCCGGTCATGAGCGTGCTGGAAGTTCCGTCGGTCAGGTCACGCATTCTGACGCTGCTGTTGTGATAGAACATGCCGCTGCCTTTGCAGGTGCCGTCGGCCATCACCGGGAGATTCCCGGGCGAAGCTTCGCAGTCGTCCAGGTTTTCAGGACCGAAGACTCCCAGATAATTTGCGATTGGAAGCTCCGCGAGCGTGGCACCGGTCGCTTCGCTTTTGATCCTGAAGGTATTCGGTTGAGGATCAGACGGGCACTTATATTCCTTGATCTGAACTCGGAGAAACGCGGCGTTCGCCGGGTCCGTCAGAGGCAGGGCAGAATTGAAGAGTTGGTATGCGTTGTTCTGTTCCATTTGTGGCAGAATCATCGTTGCCCAACCAACGCCGCTCGCCCCGTGGTGAGCATTCGGAACGCCTGCATTGACGGAAATCCAGCCTGAAGGAAAGGCGCTGTGAACGTCATGATAGTTGTGCAGTGCAAGTCCGATCTGTTTGAGGTTGTTCTTGCATTCGGTTCGTCGTGCTGCTTCGCGAGCCTGTTGCACGGCAGGCAAGAGCAGCGCGATCAGGATTGCGATGATGGCAATCACGACGAGCAATTCAATCAGCGTGAAGCCACGCCGATATCTGGTGTGCTGAAATGAACACATAGGAAAACTCCGTACTATAAAGTGTGCAGGAAAATATCTGAGTAAGTCGCGCGGCGAAACAGATCTGTCATTCGCCGCCACGCCGGGTATTATACTCCGCGCGGCCAGAAATGAGTCCGGCGAGCGGAGTGGCGTGAGCCCTCCGGTACGTCGCTTTTTTGTACCGGCAAGCTGACGCATGCCGCT
>JAYTAK010000870.1:0-3236 GCA_043737515.1 Candidatus Kuenenia sp.
AATCGGAACCAGCATCGCGTTGCATGTCAGATTGGTGATCACACCCGCAATGCTGCCCGGCACCAGCAGGCCCGTCCGCTTCTCCAGCAATGCCGGCACTTCGAACTGAATCTGCAGGCCATACACAAACAGTGCCAACAACATCACGGCGATCAGTTCAATCGCCGGGCCAAAGGCGTCCGGGGTCAACAGCGGCAGAACAGGATGGACCGTCAGGGCCGCTCCCAGCAACAGAATTCCCAGGCCGGAAACGAACCAGCCGAAGACCTGAGTGAACACTTCATCGGCGTTCTTCTGGCGGTTGATGTCATAAATGGCGACCTGCCAGATCGATGAGAAGGGCAGCAGGCACAACGTGTTGACGGCAAAGCCGATCTTGTGGGCGAAGGCGTAGACACCCAAATCGCTGTCACTCACAAGGAACACCAGAATGTACCGATTCGCTTCGTGCATCAGCATCGCCAGAAAGGCGGTCACCATCAGCGGTGCGCTGAAACGAAGCAATTGTTTCGCCAGTGAAACACTGAACTGATACGGCCCGCGGGTACAGACAAACAAACTCAGCAGAACCAGAGTGTGAACGACCGATGCCAGCAGATTTCCGAGCAGCAGTCCTTCCACACCATACTCCATGCCCACCAGAAACCAGACGTTCAGACAGACATTGAGGAGCAGGCGGCCCAGCGAAATCACGACAAACACGCCCGACCATTTCAGGACGCGCAGGTAACCATCAACCAGTTGACCCATCAACTGAACCAGAATTGTTGCCAGTGTGAGCGTATACAGCCATTCGCCGTTGCGGACACCGTGCGGCAGGGTGACATTGACGAGCGTCTGTCGACCAAGCCACATTGGTGTCAATACCACGACTGAGGCAAACGTGACCCATGTCAGACCGGTCCACCACGTTCGATCGTGATCTTCCTCAGAAGGTCGTTCAAAGTGAAACCGCGTCACTGCGGCGACCATGCCACCGCCGATCATCAGTGCCAGAATTGCTGCGGTCGTATCAAGCATCCCGACAACTGCATAGTCGGCGGGCGACAGACAGTGCGTGTACAAGGGCAGCAGCAGAACCGACACCAGTCGGGTCAGAATCTGACCGACGGCGTAGATCGAAGAGTGTTTCAGCAGTTCTCTGAGCGGCTTCATGAATGAAATTCAATGCAGCGAAGTGGCATCAATGCCCCTTCTGTGTGCAGATTCCTGACCGGCACGTCGATCCCCAGGGACCTCGTGCTCACGTTGCAAAGCTACGTCACGGTGATCCGGAGTCACGTCGGTTGCAGATTGGCAACGAGAATCGAATGAACATCACCTGCACAGCTTGCTGGTCGCACCGATTTTGCAGACTTTTCGCATCGAGCACTCCCGTGGGTGAGCGACACATTTCCTGCCGGTGCCCCGGCAAGACGCATCTTTGGTGGGGCTGAACGCCGCGCCGACTCCCCCGATGAGATGTGCGGACGCTTTTATGTGCTATCCTCCTGCAGAGGGACAATCCTGAAGATGTGCAGAGAGACGAACCATGCGAATACTTGCGAGCTGGGACAATCCGTCTCAAATTGAACTGCTGAAGATGTATCTGTGCGTCGGAGACAACGCGCTGGCAGTCACGGCCAGCATGGAACAGTTTCAGATGCTGCTCAGTTCGTCGCAGAATTTCGATGTCATTCTGATGGCGTCATCGCATCCGGACCACGATACGGCCTTCGAATTATTTGAGCAGGTCCTTGAGAAGCGTCCCCAGTGCCCGGTGGTCGCTGCCTGCCTGCAGAGCGAGGTCTATCGCATTGCGCGCTTCATGACGGCCGGACTTCGCAGCTATGTGATTCGTGACGACAACTGTGACTTTCTGTTTCTGGTCCTCGCGATTCTGGAGGCAGCCGTAAAGCAGGTGGAAACCGAACGCGAACGTCTGATCTCCGCGCAACTGCGGAAAGAAGTACAGTCGGTGCGTGAGCTGCAGGAATCGATCCTCTCGAAAAACATTCTGACGCCGGACGGCTTCAAAATCGTGGCGAAGTATGAGTCGTCTCAGATTCGCGTGCTGGGCAGCAAGCCGGTGACGATGGCGGGCGGCGACTATTACGAAGCATTCACACTCCCGGATCACCGCATTGTGTTGCTCGTGGGCGACGCTTCCGGACACGGCATGAAGGCGTGCATGTCGATCTTTACCATGCATACGCTGATCCGCATGATTCGATTCGACGAGTATCTGGATGCCGCGAAGCTGGTGCAGCACATCAACGAACATCTGTGCAAGCAGAGCGTAGTGAGCGGCGAAGGAGGGTTCATCACGATGCTCTACGGCGTGTTCGATCCAAAGACGAGGGAACTGCTGTGGGCCAGCGCAGGTCATCAGATGCCGATCCTGCACAATCTGGAAACCGGCGAGATCGGCGAAATCGCCAATGCGGAAGATTCATCAGGCTTGCCGATCGGACTGTTTGAGTTAGGAGGCTACGTGAACAATCGAACGATCATTCCTCCGAACTCACGACTGCTGCTGTACACAGACGGCCTGATCGAAGCTTTTCCGGGGAACTCTCGCGGAGACCATGCGGAGTTCGGCATCAGCGGATTGCAGCAGACGATGCGGGATTCCCGGACAAAACCGGCACAGGAATGTCTGGATTGCCTCTTTGCTGATTCGTTCGCATTCACTCAGGGCTCCGGACGCCACGATGATACGTCGGTGCTGTTGCTGGAGTCTGAGTGATCCGCTGCGTCACAAAAGACAGATCGCCATCAGATCGCGGATTGACCGCCCGCTGTCATCAATGCACTGTTCCGGCAGAACCAAAAACTTGTTGCACGACGCCACAAACCACGACGGCATCGGGGGCCGAAAACGGGGAAAACCGCAAAACAGCGGCACAAGATCGCCGAAAACCTGAAATTCGCCAGTGAATCCGTCAAGGATCGCAATATGGGGTTGCTATTGTCAACACATGTGGGTAGCGTCACCCAATCTGAGTTTGAGATCGACTCCAAAAGTCGTTCGAACCCATTGATGCGGGTTACAAACATGCGTGAAGACAATCCCGTCCGATCCTGAATGTTTCTGCATCATACATCTTCCCTGATGGAAATTTCGAACGATCTTCGAGCCTTCAGATTCAGCGTTTCGAAGGCTGCCGTGTGGCAGCAACACTGGTGTTTTGTTAGCTGAAAAGCTCAAGGGTTTCGTGAATGAGTAAGAACATTTTTGTTGGTAGTCTCGCGTG
>JAYTAK010000871.1:0-7369 GCA_043737515.1 Candidatus Kuenenia sp.
AAAAATAGCAGCCATTTTTTTGCCCAACATCTTTTTGCCCATAATGTTGAGGCCCGCCGATAAATCTTAGCCCGGCGGCGGATCGTTGACAAAAATGCCCTGGGTGGAAAGGCAATGCGGCGACAAGTCGCCGCACTCCAAATGACTGTCACTTGTTTCAGGACTAGCGCCTTGCGGCTCACTCAACAACACGTCCCTCATTCCCGGCCGCACGGAGTATATGCAGGGTGTGTGCAGCGCTAGCGAAACACACCTCTCACGCTTTCCCTAAGTGGTGCGTTGCGCTCCGCTTCACGCACCCTACGATGAAGTTCTTACCGCTCTTCCTGTGCTGCAATGCGGTAGTCCATGCCCACTTCGTTGCACAGTCCCATCACGCGGACGGCGTGTTTGAGGGCGACGTCACCGTCACCTCGAATCAGCACCGACTGGTGGGGATTGTTCTTGTGAGATTCGTGGATGATTCTGCCCAGTTGCTGTTCGCTGACTTCACTCTGCACGATCTTATATTGACCGTCCCGCAGCACGTTGACGATGAGTTCGGGAGTCATCGACAGCGGCTGTGCCTGCGTGACTTCCGGCAGCACGACATCGAGTTCGCGTTCTTCCTGATCGTACCTGGTCGCGACCAGAAAGAAGATCAGCAGCAGAAATACGACATCGATCACCGGCGTCAGATCCGGTCCCGCAAAGTCGTTGGTGTCGATAGGAAGTTTCATAATGTGCTCTGTTTCGTACGGATTTGACAATTCTGATTTCGATCCGTAGTCCCGGCTTCAGCCGGAATTTGCTGACGGTTCCGGCCCCCAAAACCGCCTGAAGGCGGAACTACAAACTTTAAACTCCGGCGGCTCGCGCCAACGATGCCTGGTTTAACGTAGACGTCACTCTCCGAGTGACGAAATGCCATTGAATTGGCCACGTCAAACATCCATCACTCGGAGAGTGATGCCTACTTTGTTCTCAACCAAGGGCCATTGGGCCAGCGCCGTAATGCTCACCGAACATCACTTTCATTTCATTGCCATCAGTTTGTCGATCGGTCGCACATGTCCTGTATCGTCAACGCTTTCGGTTTGCGGGGAGCTGGACCCGCGTTTTTCGATTCGGGCAAAGCACTGAAAGGCGGGCATCAGAGCTTCGTCAATTTCGCGAAAGTATTTCTCCAGTCTCCCGTTAAAGTAAGCGGCACACAACATCGACGGGATGGCGATCATGAGGCCGGCGGCCGTGGTGACCAGAGCCATATAAATGCCCTGGGCGAGCATCTCGCCTTTGCCGAGTCCCGCCTGACTCGCCGTCTTGAACGCGATGATCATGCCGACGACAGTCCCGAGCAGTCCGACAAGCGGGGACACGCTGCCAGCCACGGCCAATGGACGGACTTTGCTGCGCAACGCGCCCATTTCACGGGCGGCTGCGTCTTCCATGGCTTTTTCGATTTCCGGTAGCGGCCGACCAGCGCGTTGGATGCCGGCGAGGAGAATTATTGACACGGTCGCGTTATGTCTGTCACACAGGGCCTTGAGATCCTTCGGAGTTGAATGCTCGGTTTCAACCAGCTTCTTTAGTTCGCTGACAAAGCTCGGCGGCACAATGTAAACACGGCGTGTGTTGACCAGCCGTTCGATCGCCACGGTCACCGCGATGAATGAAAAGAGCCCCAGTGCGACCACGAACGCCAGCCCCGTGAGGCCAGTGCCCATGATGAGGTCCAGGATGGACTCATCGGCCGGTGTCGGTTCCGCAGCGGGGGCTGCAGCGGCTTCCGCAGCCGGTAGAACTGCGGCCTTGTCTGCCGCCTCGTCGCCCAACAGGATTGGTCCGAACAGCGCCAGCAACAGGATCGTCGCGGCGATGGCGATGCGATTATTCCTTGGTGTCATTTGTCGATCTCTTTCAGTCCGGCAAGCAAAGTCGCCGCGTCGGTGGCTCGCGGATGTTTTGGAAATTTATCGATGACCGTCTGCAGCGACTCGCGGGCTTTGTCGGGCATCTTCAGCTCGATGAAACAGCGACCGGCTTCGAACTGGCCAAGTGCCTGCCATTCCGGATACGGATAGCCGAGTGCCGCTTCCAGAAAATGCTGCCAGGCGACGTCATACTTCTTCTGAGCGAACGCACATTCCCCCATCATAAATCGGGCCTTCGCGGCGGTTTCAGTGTTTGTTTCCCTGGTGACCTGCTCATAGACCTGGATAGCCTGATCGAGCTGATTCTGATTCTGCAGCGCGAAGCCCAGACCGTAGCGGGCCTCGCTGATCTGTTCGAACTTCGGGAACTGTTTCGTCATCGCATCGAAGTGCTGCTGCGCGAGCGGCCACTGTTTCAGTTCGTTCGCGCATGTGCCCATGCGATACAGTGCCCGTGCCTGCCAGGTTTCTGACTTTGCATCGATCGTCTTTTGATACCACGGCAGCGAATCCTGATACTTCTTCTCCCGAAAGTAGCTTTCGGCGACGAGCCATGTGGCGTCGATCAGCAGGTCACCGGCGGGATGTTCACTGATCTGAGACTGCAGCGTGACGACCGCCTGTGAGAAGGCGTCCATCGAGAACTGCGACGAGCCTTTTCGGTACTGCAGCCGCTCCCGCAGTTTGGCGTCTTTCGCCTTTGCAAGTCCCTGATCGCACGCGGCGATGCTTTCCGCGAACTGCTGCAGTGTCGAGTGAAAATCACTGACGCGCAGCCAGCACTCTGGTGCGAGATCGCTGTCCGGAAACTTCGTGGCCAGGTCGCGGAACGCATCGGCCGCTTCTTTGGCCTTGCCGGTTTCGGAGTAGGCAAATGCCAGTTCGTATCGGACTTTGTCGGCGGCAGAGTAGTCGGGTTTCGCTGTGAGCAGAGCAATGGCAATCTGAATTGTCTGGTCGTGCTGTTTCAGTCCGGCATGGCACAGAGCGAGAGAATACTGGGCATCGAGCTTCGCGTTTTCATCCGCCGGATTGCGTTTCAGATACTCCTGCAGATCGATGATCGCAGCGGCAAAGTTCTTTTGGCGATGCTGGCAGAGTCCGCGCAGGTACAGCGCGTTGGCAGCGACGTCCGAATTCGCGAACTTTGAAAGCAACTCATTCAGTTGAGTGACCGCACCGTTGAAGTCGCCCTTGTCGAACAGCGACGCTGCGGAACCATAGAACGCGCGCGGCGCGAACTCACTGGCTGGAAATCGGGTAATCACCTGCTGGAACGCGGCGACCGCCGGGTCGAATTTCTTCTGCTGTGCCTGAATCTCGCCGAGTTGAAACCACGCGCGATCCGCGAACTCGCTGTTCGGATACTGCTGGTTCAGTCGATTGAGTTCCGCGATGGCGGGATCCGGCTGGTTTGTCTCGACGAAAGCCGCCGCGAGCGCCAGCAACACTTCGTCGCCCCGATTCCAGTCGCCCTTTGTTTGCCGCGACGCCTGCAATGCCGTCACCGCTTCCGCCGGGCGTTTTGAACCCAGGTAGCTGAGTCCCGTCAGGAACTGCGCTTCGGCCAGCAGTTCCGGCTCCTTCAATTTCGGCAGCGAGGAATTCAGAAACGCGATCGCCGGATCGTGCTGACCGCGTGAAAACAGGCACAGCCCGACGCGAATCTGAGATCGCGGCGCGCGGGCGTGGTCGGGAAACTCGCCAACCAGGCGTTGATATAACGCTTCTGCTTTGGCAAAGTCCGGTGCCGCTCCTGCGATGCGACTTTCGGCAGCGACAAACAGGGCATCGGGCAACAGGGTATGCTTTGCGAACAACGGATTGCTGAGAAACGCATCGCTTTGCTGCATTGCGCCGGGTAGATCGTTGAGCTGCAGAGCCGTCAGTGCTGATCGATAGCGGGCGTCAGCGGCGAGTTCGTCGGTGGCAAACGTGTCGGCGAACTGCGCGTACAGCGCGACCGTTTCGGGTCGCCGTTTTTCGTCTTCGTAGATAGCTTCTATGCGAGTGAAGTTCAGATCGGGAACGAATTCGCTCTGCGGCCAATCGGCGATCGCTTTGTCGAGGATGCCGATTGCGGCAGGTGCCTCTTTCAGTTGAAGCATCGTGCGTCCGAGCCACCACGCCGCTTCGGCCGATTCGTTCTTCTTTGTATCGACAGCCAAAGTGAATGCGTTCTTCGCCTGCGGCAGCTGATTCGCCAGGAAACGGCATTTGCCGCCTTCCAGCAATGCGACGGAAATGTAGTCGCTGTCCTTAAACCTCTGCGGCAATGATTCGAACAGATCTGCCGCCTGGGGCAACTGATTCTGTTCGCGCTTCGATCGCGCCTGATGGAAGTGCGCGAGATCAGCCATCGCGAAATCCTTGACTCCGGCGGCGGTTGCGAATTCCGTCTCAGCCTCACCGTGCTTTTCCAGCGTTGTCAGTGCGAGGCCCAGCCGTAGCCGACATTCGGCTGCTCTGGCGTCACCGGGAGCTTTTTCAAGGAACGTGCGATACGTCTGAACGGCCTCCGCGTTTTGCCCGATGTCCTGCTGCGTCGTGGCCAGCGCGAACAGGGCCGTCGGCAGCAGTGGACTGGCACCGTGCTGCGCGATCAGCCGCTGATAGATCCCGATCGCCCCTGCCTGGTCACCCGCCTGAAAGACGCTTTCTGCCTGATAGTAGAGCGACGTCGGCACATGAGTGCTCTGACCGTAATCCGTGGACACCTTGGTGAATTCCACCGCCGCCGCGCGAAAGTCATCCGGCTTTTTCGACGCGAGAGCCGTGTTGTACAGCGCCAGCCCGAGGTTGAACTGCACGGCATCGCGCTGTTCAAACTGCGGAAACTGACTCAGGACCCTGCGAAACGTTTCGGCGGCTTCGGGCCTGGCGGATTGCAACTGACAAACGCCCAGATGGTAGTGCGCGTGGCCGATCCGACTATCGCTGGCGTACTTCGCAATGAACTGCGTCCAGCGAACGGCCGCCTGATCGAAGAGCTTCTTCTTCTGAAACCCCAGCGCCACTGCGTACTCGCGTGTCGCCACCGGATCGACCGCGGCTTCCTGCGCGAACAAAGGGACAGAGGTCACCATGTGTATGAGCAAAGCACATACAAGGATGGACAATGCGTTCTGGTGACGTCGTGCGCCAGTCATCCTCGCTTCCCCTGAGCCGCGTTGTTCTGAATCCGCCAAGCATCAAATGCATGGATCGTGAACCCGGTGATGGTACAGGGGAATTCCGGTGGGGACTATCGACAGGCATCGAGAAGCGAGTTCGGCCAGTTATTGACGATGCGCAATCTGTAGGGTGTGACCAGCAACGCGCAGGCACACCGAATCACAGACATGGTGTGCCGGCGCTGCCGCTGGTCACACCAAATCACAGACACGGTGTGCCGGCGCTGCCGCTTGTCACACCCTACATATTCACAAACCAGGTCTGCGCATGGGCGTCGGTCTTGAAGAAGCTGAGCAGTTGATCGGCCACTTTCTGGCGACCCGTATCGCTGGGATGGGTGCCATCGCCGACCAGATCGCTGCGCTCCCAAACGAGCCCGTCGCTTTTGCGAGGCGTGGTTCCGTCGGCCCAGAAGTAAGGGCCCCAAAGCAGCAGCGGCGATTTCACATCGCCCCGTTCCGGATCGTAATTCAGGTCGGCGTCCTCATCGACCTGACTCTGAATCAGCCAGCGCACGACGAAAGCACCTTCGTACGCATAGGGTTCCGGGTTGAGTCGTCCGTCGGCATATCCTCCGTAGATGCGACTTCCCAGATAGGCGATCCGCAGATTTGGAAAGTGGTGAGTGAGATTGGCCAGCACGGTTTTCGTATCTCGTTCAAGCTGCTTGCCGTGTTCCCGGAGTTCGCCGCCGGGACCGGCATTCGCGAGTTTGATCCAGGCGACCTGGACCTGCTCGCGCGAGACGCCGGAGGATTTCAATCGACGATCCGCTTCGGACCAGCACGGCGCTTTGGGATCAGCCCAGCGCGCCATCGTCTGACCGCCTTGCGCACAATCCACGACGGTCACCCATGGCGACTTTTCCGCGTCCGCGTCGGCCAGTTGTTTGAATCTGGAGAATTCCTGAGTGGCGTTCGACATGCTGATCGATACCAGGCCGATCTTCCCGTTCGTCGATGGATGCCCCTCGGCATCGAGCGGCCTGATCTTTTCCGTTTGCAGTTTCGCAGCGGCGTTCAGAGATTCGGGCGGCTCGTTCTGACCGCCGCCGTAAAGACCGCCGTCTTCTCCTTTGTACTCATCCGTGGCTGACATTTCATTGAGCGGCTTGAAGCCAACACTGCTCTTTCCAACCGACGACTGAGACGATCCGCCCTGCCGACCCGGCCCGTTGACTTTTCCACCCAGACGAATCGACACAATGGCCATCGCTTTTCCATCGCGCTCCACCTTGAGAGTCACCGTGGTGCCTTCCTTGAGTTGCGTGGCTTTGAGTCCATCGCTCAGGTCCTTGCCGTCCTCATCCTGAATCTTCGCGTCGGCAGCAATCGTGACGGTTCGTTCCTGCCCGTTGGCGAACACCTCCGCCACTCGCTTTTCTGCGTCTATCTTTCGAATGATGGCTCCGACCTCAAAGCCGGGCGGCTGGCCGACAACGGCGAGGACGACGGCGACGATTCCAACCAGGTGGCACAGCATGGCATTACTCCTTGTCAAATCGGACGACATATCGCTTTAAGTCAAGTGCGACACGGCACGATCATACCGTTCCTCGCCTCAAACAAGCCACCGCAGGATGTCCGGACATTCACCGTGATCGGAGATTTTCGGGTTGATGCAGATGCAGGACCGCTTTCCTATGTCTAGAAATGGTCTTGGAGTGCGGCAGCCTGCTGCCGCTTTCCGTCCAACAGCCTGCTGTTGGACGAGTTGATTGATGACCTTCACGAATGTTAGACTTTCACAGGGCCTGAGTTTCTTCCGGCAGCAGGCTGCCGGAAGGGGAAAGCGGCAGCAGGCTGCCGCAGTCCAAATAAGCAAAGAGAGCACACGATGGAACTTCCGAACGCTGAACAGACTGCGAAGGGGACGCTGGATTGGCCACATGCTCCGCCGCATCGGCTTGGAGAGGCTGGGGTTTATTTTCTCACCGCTCGTGCGCGAGACAAGCGGCATCTGCTCGCTGATGACGACAGGAAGGATTGGTTCGAGGCCAAGCTGTTCGAACTGTGTGCGGAGTTCGAGTGGACGCTCGAAGCCTGGTGCGTGTTGTCGAATCATTATCATTTCGTCGGACATAGCCCGGTGGGAGCAAACTCGGCGGAGTCGTTGAGCGCGATGATTCAAAAGCTGCATAGTCTCACGACCAAGGAACTCAACAGCCGCGAGAACGAGCCGGGACGAAGTCGCTTATGGCAGAACTTCCGCGAGACGCATTTGACTTTTCAGCGGAGCTATCTCGCGCGACTGCACTACGTCCATCAAAACGCGGTGCATCA
>JAYTAK010000872.1:0-16924 GCA_043737515.1 Candidatus Kuenenia sp.
TGCGTTTCGTCGTGATCATGCCGCGCTGGATGACACATCGAACAGCACCAGCGTGCCGTCCTGCCGAAACGTTCTGCGGAGGCAGGTCGAAACGTGAACGTTGCCCTTATAGGTTTTCTTGATCTGTGCGACATGCACCGGGGGTTTGTCTGGCTTGCTCATGACGGATTTGTAACAGCAGAAAACACAAGGTCCAGGAGAATCTGGAAAGCTACTGGCTACAAATGTAATTTGATGAACCCTCTTTTTGAGCCCAAGCCCGGCATTCTACCGCTCGCCGGCAAATTTATCGATTCCCGACAATCCTCCAAAACTTTCCGTTTTCCGTGTCGCACAACAAGTCGCGGCTGCGACTCCATTCATTGACAAGTTTTTCTGCAAAAAACGCTGCCGTCAGGAGTGGATCAGGCAATGGGCGAACACGACAACTCAATTCGCAGACCAGAATGTGGACGGCTGATCATTTCAGTCACCGGCGCACATCTGCCGCTGCGAGGCACCGAAATCCGTCTCGGGCGTTCCCCGCGAGTCTGTCATTTATGTGTGTCCGGAATATCAGTGTCGCGATGTCACTGTGTGATTACAGTTCGGGACGACCATGTTTTCATCGAAGACCTCGGAAGTCGCAACGGCACATGGATCAACGGAGTCGTCATCAAAAGGGAATGCTTAACGGACGGGGCGATTGTGCATCTGGGTGAGGAGCAATTTGTGTTTGAACAATCTTTGCGGTTCCGTTTACAGAGTCACAAAGCAAGGTTTGGTGATTTTGAACAACTCCCGAATTGAGTTCTGATCGTCGAGTTACGCACCACATACCAAATCAGAGAAGGGTGCGATCTGTCCAGTCCGGAGGATTCTGTGGCATTTTCACAGTGTGGGACATTCAAGAGCATGGGAGTACGAGCGTGCAGAAGGATTTTTCAATTGGCCCCGCTGGCCCCGTGCCAGAGGACCACAGGTTTGTCAACTAAAACAACGACAATTCAGAAAGTCGCTCCCCGCTCGACCTTGCGTCGGTGGAAGCAAGGTTTGAAAACTGTGCCGAGCCCAGAGTTCGTGACAGGTGCCACACGTCATCGTTTGCCACAAGTCATCGTATAGTTGGCAAACCTGGCATCCACTGGCATGAAGCCAGTTGGGGGCCGAATGGAATTTTGGAGGGTTCGTATTGTAGTCGGCAAACCTGGTTTCCACCGGCATGAAGCCGGATGGGGACCACTGGATCTGACAATGAAATAAACCGGAAAAGAACTCAATTCGGCAACTCCATCCATATGGGTCAAGACAAAACCCAAAATCTTGCCAGTTCCAACGGACTGTACAGATCGCGCTCTCAGAGATTGCTAAATCAGCGAAAGAAGTATTCGAATGCAAACCAGAGTCACCGTCCGTCACCGTGATGGCGGTGTTGCGACAAAAACTAAAGTAACGATGAACATCGTCGGCGGAGGGCTGTTTAACGGCGGCTGGTGTCAGGAAGCCTTCTCCGACAACAACGGAGTCGCAGTCATTGAGTACACCTCAGCCGGTACTGGCGAGATCTATGTCGGCGGAAAGCTCGTCGGAAAACTCAGAGTGCCGGGTAGCGGGGAAGTGCATCTTTGACTTGATGATTGGATTTCAGTAGGATCGAACAATCGCCACATGCAGATTTGCAAAATGCTTACGACAATTCATTCGGGGGGGTAGTCATGTCTTCATGGTTTGTTGCAACCGAAGGAGAGCCGAAAGGACCGTTCACTCCGAGCCAATTACGACAATTAGCGGCGACCGGAAGAATTGGCAGAGAGACATTGATCTGTCCTGCGGGGACAGAGAACTGGGTGAAAGCAGGCCAAGCTAAGGGACTCTTCCCAGCTCTGGAACCAGCAGATGTCGCTACTTCGGCCCCGGCTTTGGCATCCAATTCAGTGCTTAGCAGTGTGGCCGACGCAGCAACGTCAGTATCGCCAGTGCCCCTTGCCGTTCAGCCGGTGGAACCCACCGTGCCGGGAGACGATTTGTCACCAGTCGAAAACAACGGTATTCATTTGCAGAACCGCTCGGAGCAAATTGGATCGTCTCGTTCCAGTCTCCGCTGGCTGTACTGGAGTAGTGCAGTCATGGCAATCGTCGCCGCGTCCGTTGTCATGACGATCATGGCGGTGCGATCAAACGAAACACCGAAACCCGATGATGCCTCTGGTCCGCCCGTTGTGGCGCGGAAACCAGAAGCTGCCGCAGAGAGTTCTGAAACAAGAAAAGACATTGAGCGACTCGAAAAGGAATACGACGAACTCAAGAAATCGGTCAAACAACTCAGAGACGAAAATGATAGACTGTCTGACGAAAAGAAAGAACTGGAGAAAAACATCCAGCAACTCACCGTCAGCTGGAATGAACTCAGACAATGGCGATCCGTTGATGTGGTGATGATCAATCCGTCACATGTGGCAGTGGGCCTGCGTACCGAAGCAGCGGGGGCACTGATAGTTGATCGCATTGCCAATGGTGCCGTGACGCCCCAAGCGATTGCAGTTGCGTTGAATGCCGGAATTCCGTTCATTTCCGCAGATCCCCAATTAACTCGCGAAGTTGCCAGCCGTTTCGCTGTCGGCCACACAATTTCGGGAGACCACGAACAGCGCGTGCGACGCTATTGGAAGAACCACAGGCTGATTGAGACTCAGCAATCGGACGCCGTGGAATGGGTAGCTTTCTCCAATCAGGCTAGCCGCAGTCATCAAATTGGAATCTTCCTGAATGCTGACGCCGAGCAGATGACTTACATCACGCCGAACGGGGAAGAAAGATCTGTCCGGCGACAAGACATTCTTGCCGGTAGCGCGGCAAAAGGAGATATGGACACCATCATTCGAAGTCTGGACGAACATCTGTTTCTTGATCAGTGCATGATGCGAGTTGCGCAAAAAATTCAAGCATCCTCATCGGGAGTTTCGACGCATGCATTGGGAATTGAAGTCAGCGTTGAACAACCCGATCGGCAGCTTTCATCGCAGTTACTGGATCTCGAATGGCCTGAGATTCCAGATGACTTCCCACGATGGTTCCGCGGTGGTTACTTCTTTGCGAATTTCCTGCATATTCTGCATCAAAATGACCAAGTTGCGGACGAACGACGTCGGCTGAAAATACTGGAGGATGCAACCAACTATCTGGAAGACGAACTCCATAAAAAACTTTCGTCAATGGGTGTCATTGCGCTGGATCGGTCGGCACTTGGCTATCTGACGGAAGCGCGTGAATGTGCAAGATACGGCAGTTCACTCGGCGACTATGCGCACAACGCAACTTTGTCACATGCACTGATCGTCACTGTCAAAGCTCCCGTTCGAGGCGGCCGATATCATCTCGGCGTACGGCTCCTTGACGCCAGATCCGGTGCCGTACTGTTCGCTGAGAACGCGGATCGAATTGATGAAAGTGTTCAGGACGTAGTTTGTAGATCAGGTGGTCATCGAGAGTATCATTTCGACAGTGGTCGATTGGCTGTTATCACCACCAAAGATCTGCCTCCCAGTGATTTCCATCCAGTGGAGTCTCCTCCGCTGGTGCAACAAACACGAACGGGCAATACCAGTTCTCGCTCGCAATTGGTTTACGTGGAATCCGATGAATCCGACTATTCGCTGCAATATCGTTCGTTGTTCACGAAGCGACGTTACACCGCCAAACAGTCAGATTTTGCGTCGATCAAATACGTTTCTACAGCCGACGATGTACCACGCCCCGACCTCTTTCGCTATTTAGTCTGCAGAGCGGTTTCCCGGACTCTTCCGTCTGGCGGGCGAATTAAGAAAGTCGATGGAAACAGAGTTGTCGTTTCGATAGGTCGAGATGGCGGCGTTGTGGAAGGCGACACGTTGCGCGTCACGCGATATTTCGACAATGACTATCGACAAGTGATTGACGAATTGCAGGGGCAGGAATCTGAAGAATTGCTTCCAATTCGGCTGACCGTCGCCACCGTGCATGAACATTACTGCGACGCGATTGTCAGCAATTCCGGTTTTGAAAACATCTGGCCGGAAGATTACCAGCTTCGCGAAGGCGACATCGTCATTCCCGCTCATCGCCAGCGAGTTTCAGTTGGGGTCTTGCCGTTCATCTGGATGGATCCGGATCGTGACACAAGTCTCGCCCAGAGTGTCAGGCAAGGGCGAAAACTACCGGGAGTCGTGCTGCAGCGTGCCGGCAATTTCTCCATAAATCTTTGTGATGAACTGTCGGAATCATTCGCTGGCCTTGGCTTATCAACTACTGTGCTGGCAAATGGATTGAATCCGCGCGGTGAACAAAACGAATCGCTCCATGCCCGACAACTCAGATCGATTCAGGAGCAGGGTGCAACGCACGCAGTAGGCGGATTCGTCCAGCCCGTCACCGACACGAGTTATCGAGTTCGGATGGCGATTGTTTCACTCAACAAGCCTGAGGCTCGGTTGGAGTTGACGGACACGATGGACTTCAAGATGAGTGACGGAAATATTCCCGACTAGCCGCTATGCCCACTTCAATTCCTGTGACAATGAACTTGAGAGAACTATGAAAACATCCAGACTGCATTCGCCCCATACAAGCTGGCTTTGGATTGCCTTTGCAATGTATATTGCAGGTTGTTCTGACGGCGGCCAGACGAATGTTCCTCACCCACCGGAGCCAAACGCCCCCAAAGCACAGCTCGCTCCAAAGAAGACCGCTTTACCCGGCACTCGCTATCCCACACTGGTAACAGAATACGACATTCTGACTTCCGAAGATCAGTTCTACTATCACCATTTGCGACCACTGTGTGAAGGTCCAGATTTGTCAGACTGGCCGTTGATGCAAAGCGTGTCGGAGCTTTGCACTGACCTTGTTGACGCGCCCGTGTGGGCTGCGTTGGCAACCGAAACCATCTATGTTTCGGACCAGCCTCGTGCCAAACCGATCATCGACACGGTCAATGAATGCGCGAAGATCCTTGGCATTACCCCACCGAAAGTCTTCATCGAAGGAAAATCGGAAGTCAATGCGTACGTGGCCGGGATCGAATCGCCGCATGTACTGGTATTCACATCGGGCCTGCTTGATCTGTACTCATCGTCACCGAAAGAACTTCGCTTCATCATTGGGCATGAATTGGGACATATCAAAGCTCAGCACCTACGCACGCATTTCATTGGGCGAATGCTGACCGACACTTTGTCCAGCCCGTCCGGGGCAAAGGCAACTCTACTGGATTCTGTCACTGCTGCAATTTCTGTAAAGATGCTGCTGCACTGGCATCGCGAATCGGAGTACTCGGCGGATCGCGCAGGATTGATCTGCATCGGCGGTGACCTTGCCGTCGCGAAACAGGCTCTTCTGCGTCTCATGCATCAGACAAAACCAGATAATCCGCTGTTTGATCCCGCCCATCCGGAATTTGATGCAGAACTTGTCCTGGCAGAACAACTACGGATTCGTGAACAGCCATTCGCCAAGTTGCTCGTACATATGAGGCAATCTCGCCAGTCGCACCCGTTCATTCCAGAGCGATGTGCAGCCATTCAAGCGTGGACGTTGACTTCCTCATACCTAACACTGATGGAGGATCGAAATTCATTGCCATCCAGCCGATGCGTTGCAATCAACAAGGTCACTGTGACATCCATCCCTGCAGTGGATACCTACATCCCGCTCGTGGATTCCGGAGACGCTGATCCGTTTGCAATTGTCACATACGCAGGCGTTTCTCAAACCTCAAAGCACGCTACGGATTCGGCAAACGTCAGCTGGACGGGGTGGTCAAAGGAATTACCATGTTATCCAGGTGCCGATCTCATCGTCGAGGTCCAGGATCACAACTCGGCGCTTCCGAATAAGTTCATAGGCTCCTGTTTGGTGCCAATTGAAAACCTTCAACCTGGCAATTACACGGTCGATGCAAAACTTCGACTGGATCTTTGGAAATCGTCATCGGTGGTTTCGCTTCCAGGTGTGTCCATCAACTATACGATCACTGAATGATGTGGCTGAATTCGTGACATGATTAAGTTTGATCTGAATCAATTCAGACTTCGAGAATGATTCGTTAACTGACCAGTTGGTGTTTGGAAATCGGTCGCACTGAGTGTGGTACGGTCTGCGGAATGAATAAAGGTGGTTCATGGCAATAATCAGCTGTCCCGAGTGCGGCGGCAAAGTATCGACCAACGCTGCTGCTTGCCCGCATTGTGGTACGCCTGTTGAAGCAAGTAAGATCGCTGCATCGAGCAATTCACTTGCGGAGCGCCTGGAACGGGAGGAAGCGACCGTCGCCCCGTTGACAACGTTACCCGAGCCAGAGCAGAGTGCCGATTTCCGGGCGGTTCAGAAAGCTGAAAGTCTCATTCCAATATTTGTCGCACCCGCTGTCAGCAACTCCCTGGTGCCTCGCCGAACAGGGAAGGGAACATTGTCGAAGGCACGCGGGAGCTACAATGCCAATGGAAACAATTCCACAGTGTTGTGCGTCATTTGCGTGGTGATATTTGCACTGGTTGGGGCATTCGCATGCTATCCCGTTGGTGCCATCTACTCACTATTAGAGCCTACAAAAGCACAACAAGTTGCTATGGGTAGGTACCTCATCGTTGGATCGCAATTCAAAGCATTATTTTTCCACTTTATCCTAAATCGAACAGCGATTCAGTGCGCCAGCGTAGGTGCATTAGCTGCCGCTGTCCCCGGAATAGCGTGCGCAATTGCCGGGGCAAACGATCTCGACGTCATTCCCACTCTATGCGAATTCGTGATGATCGCATTGATCTTCGCGGGGGCAATACTGTGTGGAGCATATTTCGGGTTTGCGATTGTGTTTGCGTTCTGGTCGCCGAAATGGGCCATGCTTGGAGCGATTGTCGGTGCGGGCATTGGCGGCAAAACAGCCGCAAATTTTTGTTGAGTTGTTTCGTGAGTAATAAGCCAAGGAAGTAGCAGACTTCACAGTGCCATGCACCTTGACAATGACCTTTGGAAATCGTCGTCGGTCGTCGTACTTCCAAGTGTGTCTGTCGATTATACGATCACCGAATGATCGTCCAGGCTTTGGTGACGTGAGCATGTCTTGATCCGTACCGGATGTTAGATCGAGATTGAGCCTTATCGGGTCATTCGGGGATAGAAGTTCAGTGTCATTGACTGTCGAATCATTAAGGGTAATTTATGACAATAGTGAGTTGCCCTGAATGCGACGGCAACGTATCGACAAGAGCCGGTGCTTGTCCGCACTGCGGCGCGCCTGTTGAAGCGAACGCGAACTCTGCGCCGAGCAAGTCACTTACGGATCGACACGAATCAGAGATGTCCGGCTCACGGCAGATTGCGGAAAACGCACAGGAACAGACTACAGATTCAATTACCGTCGAGGAAGCGTCTCACAGTCATGCTCAGTTATCTGTTCGCTTGCAAGAAGCACTTCACCAAAAACACGCTCGATCACGCCTTGTTCCCATGCACTTCGGTGCCGGCCTCGCCGCAAACCTCTTGGTTGGGTTGGTTTGTTTTTTAGATGCGTTCGGCCGAGAATCTGGTCCATGCTTCGGAGACATTGAATTGTTCGGTGCTAGCACACTTGCGCTGTGGCTAGGAGTGTTTTCCGCAGCCGGACGTGTCTCTCTTGCATTTGTTGCTTGGATGTTTGGTGCATACGGCATGAACGCAGCAATGAAAGACTCGAAATTGGGAGACACTCATGGATTTGCCTGGGTGGTAGGTTTTTTGGGTGCAATCGGTGCTCACGCTTTCTATGCGGTTGGCCGTTTCATTCATCGCCTAATAACCCCGGATAATGATAAGTGACACAAACGCGTACTGCATATATGCAAAATAAGACGCAGCACATGGATCGCGCCGGGCCGAAGGAAGTACTGGAAACACCGATCGGAAATGCGCGGGATTGAGCAAAGTTGGTTTGTCACGATGACGGCTGATTGAGCCCCATAACTATTTTTCCGGATAAGGGCCGCAGAATGCAGCGTTGCAAATCTGAGCGATTCATTGACGTGGTTCGATTGTTATCAAAAACTCGATTGCAATTCTGGCAATGTTGTTGCGTCTTTCTTTGGGTACCGCATTGGTGACGCGTTTTCGTTTGGCGCACTGGAAACTTTTATTGCTTTCTTTTTTTCCTCGGACCACGCGGTTTCCGTCTTGCGGCGGTCGCCGTGTTTCCATTCGCCATTTCAATCAGGTTACGCAGTGATCTGGCAAGAAACCAACGCATGAAATGGCTTCTCAAATCATCACCTAGATAAGGCCACGGTAATTAGAATGGCATTGATTACTTGCGCAGAATGTGCCGGCAAAGTCTCCACGAAAGCCGCTACGTGCCCACATTGTGGGTCACCGATTGAAAATGCTACACAGTCGTCACCACCAACGCTGCAAAAAGAACCTCGCGCTCTGCACGACCCGCCACGCGAAGGCATGACAGGGAAGCCGATTCCGCAGCACGTTTTGACAATCATCGCACAACAATTTGCCAAGGGTGTGCCGCCGGAAACAAATATTCAGCAACTTGTCGCCGCGGGGTTTGATTACACAGCTTCATGCGATGCAGTCAGATCGCAAATGGCTGCCCCGCGAAGAGAAGTGGTGCCGCTCCGAAAAGGGCGGTCTCCGGCGCAATGGATCATTGGAGGCATCGGTGCGATTTTCTGCATTGGCATGATTCTGCGCGGTGTATTCGGATGGATCGCGACGAACGAGAGAATATCCCGTGCCCGAACCAGTTCCAATAACTCATATGTACTGCCAGTCTTTGAACCTAATGATGACGGTAATTTTGAGCTGAAGAGCCAGCGAAGTGGCAAAGAGTGAGGCAGTAGTTGAAGTGCAAGCAGAATTCACAGTGCCATGCACTTGAAAATGCCCCATACGTTGGACTGTCTTTTTTAAACGACCTTTAGGACCGGCACAGGAATAACTGTCGTGGCCGACGCTGCCAGCGTCAGTTCGGATGCTGGCAGCATCCACCACGAGGCGACACTTATTGGTGCGCCAGTCCTTAGTAGTCACAATCGGCAATCATTCTGAGCCTTTCCAATGCAACTTACGGATACAGCGAAACTCATCATTGAGAATGCGATCGAACCGCTCGTTCGCAATATTAATTCAATCGAACGCTGGGGGGGCGAGCGAGAAAAAGCCTTTGACGCTTTTCTGAACAAGTTTGCACTGGGGTCTTGGATTATCCTAACGTACGTCTTCTACCGTGAGTTTGTCGGAGATGGCCCACTTATCCGATTCGTCGGTTCAGTTATCACTGGCGGAGTGGCGACCGCAATTCTGTTCGTCGCGATTCAAGGAGTTCGAGCGTTACTCTACACCAAATTGTGGATCTGGTTTGACATTGATTTGTGTCCGGTTCGCAAGGCATACCGCGATTTTTGGACACGCTGCGATCACGAAGCCAGCAAGTTGATGGGCGACGTTCCCTCAGACCAATTTCACTCGTGCTGCGAGTATTTCACACTGCGAACTCAACAGTGTCGCGTGTCCGACGCAGAGAATGCGGCGTCAATTTTTGCACATTTTAAATATCACTTTGAACACAAATCTCGCGACGTAAATCGCTAGGAAAGTCCAACGATGGCAATACACCACTGTTCTGAGTGCTCGGGTATCGTCTCAAGCAAGGCTCGCGGTTGCCCGCATTGTGGAGCACCAGCGGATGAAATCGACGCAGCGGTCGGCTCCACCGTACCGCTGCAGCAGCTGAGAATGGACGAACCGCAGCGAGGTGCGTTTGTTTTTAAATCAATCCCACCGAACTTTCACTCGATCATCGCACAACAGCTTTTCGCAGGTGTTTCCATTGAGACGAGCGTCCAACAACTCGTTGCAGCTGGGTACAACCCGGAAGATGCCCGTAGGTGGGTTCAAGCGGTCAGTGCGTGCACAGGTGCTTCTCTGCAACTGAATCCTGACCCCGGCCCGCCTGCATTTACCGTCAGGCGAATTGTGGCCATCGCCTTTTGCGGACTATGGAGTTTTTTCGGAGTACTGCTGTTCTTCCGCACTTCTAGTCTGGGAAATATCTCATTTGTCATCAGCGGGGCCGTAACCGCATTTGCATTGTTGACCGCACTTTTTTTGGCCATGCGTAAAGACGGAGCCGCCCAAGCCTGTTGTTTGCTGCCGGGTATTCTGACTATACCACTTGGAATCGGGCTGATACTCATCGTCAAATTTGCCACGACTCGAAAAAAGTCCAACACCCTTGGCACAAACGCACCACGTATCTCCGTATAGGTCACGGTTCTCTTTAGTAGGTTTCCGACTGGCTTAATGCGTGTCTCAATGAGTCGATACTGGACGTTATCATTAAAGTCGATACATGAAGATTCTTATCATAGTAATTGCGTCCGCCTGTATTGCACTGGCATATTCATTTGCTGGTCACTCAGATGGTAAAGCGACCACGGTAACTGCTGTTGAAGTGCGTGGGCCACAGACGGCGTTTCAAAAAGAACGGCGATCCGTTTATCTCACCGGAGCAAACCGGCTGGTATTATGGAACGGACAAGCGAAGATGATCGATGATGCCAAGGGCTATTATTCAGGCGATCTCGGTTGCGCGAACTGGCTTTCACAGGAACTGCGGACGGAAAACCATGCCGATAAATTAATTGTGATTGTTGTGTGCTGGGGCGACGCTCGGGCCGGATACCGTCGATGGCTGGAGAACGTCGTTGATGCTGAAGTAAAGCGACTCAACGCTGAACCCGGTGCAACGGTGTGGCTTGCCGGAATGACCGGATATGTCGTGGAAACCAAAGTAAGAAGTGTTCTGCCAGATTTGCCGCCAGCGCTGTATCAACTTATTGAAGATGATAGCCAGTAGAATTGCAAGGCGGAGAACAAAGATGCGGCAATTGCGCACCACGATTGAACCTACTCTCATTGGCACTGATTAGAGAATTCAATGACGAACAACACCGACGCATCCCTAAATCGCTTAACCCGGATCGACGAAATAGCGGCCAGCTTCGAGGCGAGTTGGCGGACAGGGCGGCGAGTCTCGATTGAGTCGGTCTTGCGCGGTGATCCCGATGTGCCGCAGGAAGATTTGTTGCTTGAACTTTTGCAAGTGGAATTGGAACTGCGTTTGAAGCAGGGGGACCAGATTGATCGGGCTGAGTATTCCAGTCGGTTTCCGCAGTATGCGGCCACGGTGCAAGGCGCTTTTGCGAAGGCAGGGATTGCGGAGCAGGCGGCACCGACGCTGGTGTCGTGGGTGGGCGATACACCACACGATGACAATGGTTATCATCTCTTGCCCGAGATCCAGGGTGCTCTGAACTCGGAAGATGCCGAAGCTGTTACCATCGCTCTCGAACGATCCGGCCCGCCGGGTCTGAATACCGCTCCACGCATCGTCGGCCCCTACGAAATCATCGAGTCGATCGGCGAAGGCGGCATGGGGATTGTGTACAAGGCGCGACACATCAGGCAGGATCGGATCGTGGCCCTCAAACTCATTCGGCCAGGTCAGTTGGCCAGGATCGAAGCGAAGAAGCGATTCAAAGCCGAAGCGACGGCTGCGAAAACGCTCAATCATCCCAACATTGTGCCGGTCTTCGATTTCTATGTGGGAGACGAAAAGAAAGAGAAGACGGAAGAAGAGAAACAGGTTCACTACATCGCGATGCCGTTCGTCTCGGGCAAGACTCTGGAGGCTCGGATTCGCACCGGAACCATGCTTCCACACGACGCCGCGAGATTGACTCTCAAACTGGCAAAAGCCATCGTCCATGCTCATGCCCACAACGTTCTACATCGCGATATTAAGCCTGCGAATATCCTCTTCGGTGAAAGTGACGAACCACTACTGACAGACTTTGGGCTCGCACAGGATCTCCTGAACGACGATCGACTCACGCACACCGGACAGGTGATCGGAACGCTTGGATTCATGCCTCCCGAACAAGCGGGCCAGAAAAACGCCACGTCTGACATTCGTTCGGATGTCTATGGGTTGGGAGCACTGCTCTACTCCGTGATTAAAGGAAGACCACCGTTTGTCGGGCCGACTCAAAATGACGTGATCAACAAAGTCCTTTACGAAGAACCTGTTTCACCGCGTGCCGACGACAAGTCCATTCCGCGTGACCTGGAAACCATCTGTCTGAACTGTCTGAGCAAATCCAAACACGAACGTTACGCAACAGCTCAGGCATTGGCGGATGATCTACAACTGTTTCTGGATGGCAAACCCATCAAAGCCCGACCGCTGCCCATGATTCAGCGGGCGTGGCGGTGGTGTCGTCGAAAGCCGTTGCTGGCGACGGTGATTGGTTTGAGTTTGCTCATCGCTGTGGGAGCCACGACCACGGCGGGCGTCATGACGCAGCTTCGCAAGCAGGAACGCGATGCGAGACTCGTCACCGAAATCGCATTGCTCGACGCCAAAGACGCCACGTTGTTCGCCACAGAGCAACAGATTCGGGCTCAACTGCAAAGCAGCGACGCGACGGAATTGGGGGCGTCGATTGATTCTGATGATTCAAACATGGCGTGGAATGCGTCCAGCGTGGACTCCGCCCTTGTGAAGTATCGGAAAACGTTTTCCTTTCCGAAAGTCAGCAGTTTCTGTGCTGGCGACTGGGGATACTTCGATTTTCGCCCGAGCCCCGAGGGAGACGAATTGGCGACGTGCGATCATGCTGGCGTCGTGCAGATTCTGAATGCCGAAAACGGACGGGAGTTGCATCGACTGGCCGATGGCGTCAAACATCCCATCTGGCATGATTCGGTACACTGGTCGATGTTTGTTGGTAAACACAAAGATATTGCCGAGTTACCTCAACCCACGATTTCATTTTCCATCGACTGGATTGATGACCACATTGTCGTCGCCGTTAATGACAAGAATCAACTCATTCGAATTAAGGTAGCGACATCCGAACACACCGAACTGAAGACGTTCGATGCGGCGGCTCATTTGATTCGCGTACGTCGAGAAAATGGGACAATGCTGGCCTGCCTCGAAAATGGTCAGTTGCAGTTGCTTCGTCTCGATGGACAGCGAATTGCGGCAAACGAACAATTTGCATCGAGGCCCATGCAATGTGAGTTTTCTCCTGAGATGCAGTGCTGGATCGTCGGCTACGCGGATGGCCAGATTGTGGTGTTCGACGATCAACTCAAGATTCGCACGACAATTGGTTTGCCGACAGCCATTCAGGATTTTTCAGTTTCGCGCGAAGCCGATGCGGTGTTCGTTGATGTGGCAGCTCAACACGACGCATTGGTTCGTTATCGATGGAATGCGGACGATTCGACGTTGCAGGAAACCGCGAAGTTCGAGATTCCAGGGCGAATGCACGATCATTATCTGATTGCCGTTCAAGCTGTGCCGGATCAGAATCGGTTATACGCTCGCGACAACAAGGGAAAGATGGTTGCATGGGATCTTAAAGAGCAACAATTCATCGGCAGCTTTACCCTTACGCAGATTTTCAATCCGCAAATTGACAAACTCAAAAGTCAATTGCGATGGCCAGCGGTTCTGGATCGAAATCCGGCGTACCTCGACATTGCTGCCAATGGTCAACTGCGGGCCGTCGATCAAATGGGCGTCGTGATGTACTTCGATTTGAAGGGGCCGC
This sequence comes from Candidatus Kuenenia sp., assembly GCA_043737515.1. Taxonomy (GTDB): domain Bacteria; phylum Planctomycetota; class Planctomycetia; order Planctomycetales; family Planctomycetaceae; genus SXXK01. Next base: position 13,620 of record JAYTAK010000872.1, read on the forward strand.
AAAAGTCTCCCGCATGGTCAACGCTGGCGGTAACAGTTGGAAAGAACCCGGATGTCGCCACCAGTCCCCGATCGCCCGACCGCTTCTGGGCGCTGGATGATTCGGGGACGCTGTCACGCATCAACGCGACGCTCGATAAGATTGACTCGTCGCTGCCCAATGCTCATCCGGGACCTGTGCCCTCGTTGGTCGCCATGAAGAATGGCGATCTGGCGACGGTCAGTGGAGATCGCACGATTCGAATCTGGCGTACAGGGAACGAGGTTCCACAGGAAGTGCGGCGGATTGAACACGTTCGCAATCTGATCAGTCTGGCGGTCCATGAAGACACTCGTCGCATCGCTGCGATGGACGACAATTCATTTCTGTCACTGTGGAATCTGGATACCGGTCGACAGATCGTATCCGTGGATATGGAAACGGTGGCGTATCCGGATGATCCAGAGAAAACACTGGCACAAAGAAATGAAGAAGCCGCCAATCGTGGAGTCGCCGTCCTCTCGCGTCGTCCGTACACGGGGAAGATTGCATTCAATCTCGAGGGTCAATATCTGGCAGCATTTGGCGTTGTGCAGCAGTTTGATGTCCTCGATTGCGATAACGGGATGCAGTCCGTGAAACTGGGGGGAAATGACCACGAAAGCAAAGCGGCGGGTGGAACGGCCTTGTGCTGGAGCGGCACAGCGCGGTATCGCCTGATCGCCGGAGATGAATACGGAGGTGGGCCGACATGGTTGCTGGACAAAGAAGCGGCGACGCATGTTGGTCGGATTGGCGGTTCAGTAACGCGCGGGGGGTATCCGACCGATTTTGAGCAGACTCCCGACGGTCGCCGCGTTTGTTGTCTGATGCGAGACGGTCGATTGCTGTTTGTCACGAGTGAACATTTTGTTCCAACCATCATGGAGGACACGGGCGTGCGAAACGCGAAATGCCTGGCCATCGGCGGTACCGGCGAATCCATTTTGGTGGCTGGTCGAGATGGCAGTTTACGATTCGGTGCGTTCGCGGATTTTTCATTGCCCGATGAATCCACAGTGACTCCTTTGAATGGCATTCGACACACGCTCGTGGCTCCGGAAGACGATGCCTTTCCAGCTCCGAGTTCACTGAGTCTGCCCACGCTGTCATCAACCGGCCAGGGCGCATTGACGCTGATCATGGCGAGCGGACCAAAGCAGTGGGACGGCGAATTACGTTTGATTCGACGGCGAGAAAATGCGTGGCAGCTCGATCGAGTGGATATTCCCAACAGCCCCGGCACTGATTCGTCGCGTGTATTTGTGGAAAGTCCAGGCATGGTGTTTTCGAAGGCCAATCGTCCAATCATCGCGTTGCGTCAGATAGTGCCTGGTGAGGCTTACAATGGCCGAGTGCTGTTGACTTGGGAGCAGGCTGACGGTTCATGGAATACGGAAGTCGTGCTGAAGCAGGGAAACGCCGGACATACATGCGTTCCGATTCAGGATCCCAACGGCGAAGTGAATTCACTGCTGCATTTTGACTGGGAGGAAATGTTGTTTCGTTACAGCAAGCGAGCACCTGAGACCAAATCCGGCTGGCCGACCGGTGTTGTTCGCCGGGGGCGTGGTTTTCGTACGACTTGGCAACAGGATGCAGAGGGAACTCTGCACGCGGCGACCAGGACAATTCGCGGAGCTGGCGATTACGCGCCGGACCTGTATTTCACGATGAAGCCTGGCGAATCACCGCAATGGGAACCGGCACCGGGAATTATCCTGCGACTGTTGTCTGATGGAACACCTGTGGTGCAGCAGCACAGCATCCGTGAAGCGACATGTGGCAACATTTACCGCCGTGTCGAAGGAGAATGGAAGTTGTGGACGAGAATTCCAGGCGAGCATACTCTGACACAACTCAATTCGGCCATCCATGTCGCTGCCGATGATGCATTGTGGGTCGCAGACTTTCGCCAGTCGGCAGGACGACTCTATGCATGGCGATTCAAAGACGAAGCCTGGAAGTGCTTTGAAATCCAGAACGATCTGCCGAAACTCGTGACGACGGTTGCGTGTTGGATCGAAGAAAACAATCGTCTGGTCATCGTGCTTTGCGGTCAGAGTCCAGCGGAGTCAGGAAGTCTGGACGTGATCGACGTTCCTTTTGATAAGCAGTTCAGCATAATTGATTGAGGATAAATTGTTTAATGACAATGGAGTGGACTTGAGGAATCTGACTGGCGAGCGGGGTACGTAAGTGCCTTGATTTTTACCTCTTCCTGAACAAATCAGGGGATTCACATCCCCCGCTCGCCTTGAGTCCACGCCAATGCTGCTTAACGTGATTTCAGAAAACAACATGGCGAACAATCCAAAACGATCCGACGCCGAATGGCTCAAACGGCTAAACGATCCGGCGACGCGCGAAGAAGCCGCGAACCATCTGGTTCAAACCTACAATCAGCAGTTGCTCAATGCGATTCGTAACAAACTCAGCGAAACGCTGAATCACAAAATTGACCCAGAAGATGTCGCTCAGATGATGTGGGTTAGTTTCTTTTCGAAAGAAATTGAACTCCTTAAATCCGACACGCTGTTTCCACTTCTGGCGGAAATGAGCCGCAATAAGGCCATCAATGAGGTTCGCAAACGGATGGCCGAAAAGAGGTCGCCCGAAGCCGAACTCCCGTGGGAGGACGGTGCTCACAGCAAGGGCCATCGCCCATCAAGTCGGCGCAAAAAAGGACGGTTCCATGATGACGATCAAGTCGATGAGGCAGACAAGAACAGCAAGAAGGATTACAACCAGGGAAAAGAAGATTCTGCGATGGATATGGACATGATACAAATGATGATCAGCGGAGCGACGCCAGACCAGGCCGTGATCGCTATCGATCTGTTCAGGAGACTTCCGGATAAACACAGGGAAATCATGCGGTTGCGAATGGAAGGTTTCGACAGGGATGAGATTGCTGAAAAACTGAAATGCAGTTGCCGCATGGTTGATCGCCGAACAAAACTGATTCAAGTACTCTTACGCGCGATGTGCGACGAATGACACTCGATGCCGTATGAGCAGTATGACGATACCGTTGCCGCATGTCGGACGTGGAGATCGCAAATCAACGCTCGGAATGTGATGCACCGAGTCTGTTCTCAAACGCCGGATGGAACAGTCCCCAGCGACCATGACAGCAGATTCAGAATCTCAAAATACTGCATCCGTCGCAGGAGACGGTCTTCCAACATCTTATTGACTTCTGTTGGATTTGTCGCCTGGCCGCTTTATCTCTGCCAAAGAATTTCCCCATTTCCTGCCGGTTTTCCGCAACAGATCGTTCGAGA
>JAYTAK010000873.1:0-3234 GCA_043737515.1 Candidatus Kuenenia sp.
ACCAACATTGAAAGGTTGTTGAACTCTGCCTCCTCCGTTTGCTCCTCTCCATTCTGATCATGAAACAAACGTCTACAATGGAACGATTCACAAATCACCTGTCACAAGCCATGGCTGCAACAACTGCAGCAATGATAATGGTCTTATCTCTCGCACAGGCAAAGGCAGGTGACTCTGCCCGGTCACCCGTCAGCGTCCTGTTCACTGCAGATGAACACATTCTTGCCGGGAATAACGTGGTCATCATAAAACGGGCCGCCGCGCTGCCAGACGAGCAGCGTTTTGATTACCTCGCCAGTTGGGTTCTGCCATCCGAGTCGCATAACACGATCCGAATGGCGGGCGACTTCACACAGACGAACCCGGCACCCGGCAGCCGAATCGACTCTTCGGAAGAACATACATCTGGCGGGCGGATTGTTTCCCCGGTTTTCGACTTGCTGGACGTGGCGAAGCGGTCAAATCGCCTGACCGATCTCCTGAAAATCGTGGACGCTGTTCCGGAACCCAAACAGGAAGAGCAGCAGCGGGCGAAGGCGGCGCTGAAGGCGCTGGTTCAGCTCGAACTAGGAAACACGGACGAGGCAGTGAAGGCGGTCGATCGGCTTTCGCTACTCGTGCGGACCTCGGATGCGAACGAAATCTCCAGGATGTGGCCGGAGACGCTCGTCGTCTATCGCTGCGTTGTCCGAAAAGTCACGGTGCCAGGAATTGATGACCTGCTGGCCTTCCTGTTTTCTCAGAGGACTCAGCGCGATGTTCCCGTCAACGCGCTGGCGTGGCACAGTCAGATTGCGGCGCTGGCCGGGCTCAATGGTCATCGGGAAGCCGGGCCACCTTTCGATGCCGCAAACGCACCTGCGGAACTTTCCCAGTGGATTCCGATCAGCCTTCGCCGAGCCCAGACGCGAGGGCAGTGCCTCGCTGCCGCTCGCTGGGCGCGAGTCGGTTCGCAGGTTGAGAAGATCACCGGACATAATGATGATTACCTCTTCTTTCGAAGTCCTCTGACTGGCGACTACGAAGTGCAGTGCGATGTCTCGGCGTTTACGATGCAGGCGATGGCTGCGGGGACGTTTCTTGGCAACGACGAGGACCGATCGCATCTCTGGACGGGGACATTTCGCAATAGCGCGAGTCGCGTTAAGAGCGATCTGAAATTCTCTAGCTTTGATCAATGGATTCACCAGCGAAGCGTCGTTCGTAATAACACATGCACAACCAGTCTGAACGGGCTGGTCGCACTGACCGACCATTCGCCGACTCCGCCTGATCCGTGGTATGCCGTTCGATGCTGGTGGCGAATGCATGCCGCCGCGCGGGATATCAGGATTTCCGGCAACCCCGTTATTCCTGAGGCCGTCGATCTGTCCGCCGCTGCCGACCTGCGAGGCTGGTACGCATATTATGAAGTGCCTGTTGGTGCTCCAGGCGCAGTTTGGGAACATCTGCCGGAGGACAATTCGTCCGGCCAGATCGTGGGTCATTCCGGCGCACCACAGGGCTCGTTCTGCGAGAGTTTGCTGGCGTATCAGCGGCCTTTGGATTCCGTGGGGTCGATTGACTACGAATTCTTCTATGAGCCAGGTAAGACTGAGGTTCATCCTGCTCTCGATCGGATGGTGTTCTGTCTGCAGCCCGATGGAGTCCGCATCCACTGGCTGACCGACGGCCCTTTTGATCGCTCAGATCTGAGCCCCGAAAACATGTCTGAGGTGCTGCCGCGATCCAATGCGACATCGCCGCTGCCATTGAAACCCGGCGCGTGGAATCAACTGAAGATCGCAGTACACGAGCAACAGGCAACCCTGCATCTGAACGGACAGCCGATCTGTGAAGCCAGGATCGATACATCCAACGACCGCGGGTTCGGCCTGTTTCATTTTGCGGACCAGACCGAAGCCAGAGTCCGCAATGTGACGATGCGCGGAAACTGGCCGCTGACACTTCCCGAGCTGAATCAACAGGAACTCGCTGACCCCCGGCCCGAGCAACTTGATGCTGATCTTGTAAAGCTGACCGATGTGTTCACGCATGATTTCGCGAGCGGCGGAGTTCCCACTCGCTTTTTCACACCCGTTCAAAATCAGCCCGACGGAACCTTCGTTGCCGAAAGCGACGGATGGAGGATCCATCGACCCGGAGGTGCTCCGTGGCTGGTTTCACATGTCACCCTTCCCTTCATGGTCCACGGTGATTTTGACATGGAGGTGGCATTTGATGACTTCAGTGCCGTCGGCGACGAGCACGGCTGCATCATGCTTGTGGTGGAACTGGATGAGGAAAAGCGAACGCAGTATCGCATCCTGCGAATTCGAGATCAACTGCAGCGACAGGAACTGCATTCGTCCCTTTCTGAACTTCATCAGGATGGAGGCCGTTCGTATTCCGCACGTCCGCCAAAGAAAACGGAAGCGATTGCAGGTCGCCTGAGAATGGCACGACGCGGTAAATCGCTGTTCTACCTGTTTGCAGAAAACGAGTCGTCTGAGTTTCGCGTGCTGGAAACGGAGGAGATCTCTGACAGTTCGTCGGTCGCGGATGGTCTGAATTTCCACACCGCGTGCAATGGGAAAGGTGAAGCGAGTGTGCTGTGGAAGTCGATTACGGTTCGTGCGGAGCGTCTGACTTTAAAACCAGATCCATCGGCCCGTGCGCCGATCAACTTGTACTCGATCAATACCGATGGAACCAACCTGCGCCAACTGGCCGAGCCTGCGAGGGGTTTCATTCAGGTTGGGTCCGGAGAATGGTCCAGTGATGGCGGACAGATTATTGGCGATATGTCGGACGGCGGCATTGAAACCTCTCGCATCGTGATCATGAACAGCGATGGCAGTGACATGAAGGAACTTGGACCCGGTTGTATGCCAAGTCTCTCGCCGGACAACAAAGAGATTGTTTTCAGTCAGCCTTCACAGGGCATCATGAAAATGAAGGCGGACGGTTCCGAGCGAACGCAGATCGATGCCAACGGCTGGGGAACTCAATGGTCGCCGGACGGCAAGTTCATTGCCTGGGCGGCGGGGAACAACGTTGTGCTTATGAATACGCTGACGAGCAAACGAAGCCAGTTGCTGACACGTGAGCAGTCGGCCCAGTTTGGTTATGTCTATTGGAATCTCGGATGGTCGCAGAACAGCAAGTCGATCGCTTTTAAGGCACGAAAGCGAGATGGATCCGGTTTTGTTGTGGTCGTAGCCGATGCCGACTCAACGACGGGATTCGGCGTCG
>JAYTAK010000874.1:0-3227 GCA_043737515.1 Candidatus Kuenenia sp.
AGTTTTCGTTGAAGTAGATCGGATAAAATGTCGGCGGCCCAAAATCATTCGACCACTCTGCCTCCAGCGAGACATCACGGGCAAACTCTTCATCCTGGATGGCAATCTCCAGGCGATCACACGGAACCGACGCTCCGAAGTCCAGGATCCAGCGTGAACTCGCTGCGCCGTAGTGTCGCGTGGGTTCGCGCGCGCCGACGGTCGCTGCGGTCGTGACTGACGTTCCGGGAAGGTCAAGCTGACGAACGACGCTGACCGATTGAAACGTGAACGCATCGCTGCCATCCGCAATCTGCGGGTCCGGCGTGACCTGAACTTTGAGATACCGATGTCGGCTGTTCGGATACTGAAACTCTTTATTGATCAACGTCTGTTCGCCGTGTGTGTAGTGAATCACGTTGCCGGAAACCAAAGGCTTCCAGTCTTTCCCATCGGGGCTGCCGGAGATCAACACAAAGCGTCGGAAATTGATGCCGGATGTTTCCACGACAACTTCATTGTGCTCGATGTCGTCCCGCTGCAGCTCGAGTGTCAATTCATGGACGCCTGCTTCCGGCTCCGATCGATTGAACTCGTTGGCCGGAATCACATCGCGGACGGATTTTGGTGAAAGGACGTGTAACGCATACGGCACGGTGGTATCGTCCGAGGCATAGATCCGCAGATCCGTCAGGTTCCGCCTTGCGTGTTCAAACACATCGGCGGACGCAAAAAAATCCACCAGTTGAGGCGTTGTCGCAGCGACATTCGTGCCGTCCATGGCAGGAATACCGATCTCTGCCAGATACGCCCAGCGTGCCTGAATCTCAGGCGTTAAGTCAGTGGCGACCTGTTCCGCCGCGACCGCATCCGGCAATGCCACTTCATTCTGACCATGCACAGGACACGCCAACACGATCAGCGGGAATGCCCCTGCGATTCTCTTCAGGAACAGTGTGCAAGCAAACATTTTCGTTTCCCCGTCTAGCGCGGCGAAGCCGCAAATCCGAAATCCGAATCTCGAAATCCCAAAGAACTACGACCTGAAGCGCTGATATGTTCGTGCCACCAGTCCGAGCACGACGGCAAGGATAAAGAAGGCGACGATGCGATAAATCTGCTGGACGTTCGCCATATCGACCACGAACAGTTTGAGTACGGTGATTCCAAACAGCACCATCGCCAGCCATCTCAGACGAGACCGTTTGAGTTTGAATCCAATACACAACAAAGCAATTGCAAACAGAGTCCAGAATACGGTGAGTGCCAGGTGGGCTCGCCATCGCCAGAGATCGAGATCACCTCCCAGCATCGATCGCGAAACAAAATATCCGTGACATTCCAGCGACAGCGACAGCCACAGCAGAGTTGTTCCCGTGACTCCGGCCAGGCCGACTGCAAGACGTTCGAGTTTGCTGAGCCGTGGCAGGTAACGGTCGGTCTTCCACACGGAGGCCAGCAGGAGTCCGGCCACTGTCAGAGAAGGAAAGGCAACTCGATTGAAGACCGGGATAAACGGATCACGCACGTAGAACGGCAAGTCAAAGATCAACACGCGCCCGACGGCAAAGCACGCCAGAACTGCAGCCATCAGTCGCAGGACTCGAGACGAAACTCTCAGCCCGAACAGCCACAACGCCGTCCCCATCATGGCCCAGCCCAGTGCGATCCAGTGTGCATCGGCCTGCACAGGAATTGCCCAGGCGACGAACCCCACGGAAACGGCGAGCGATGTGAGCAACAGTCGATGATCATTCGGCCGCCAGGCGAGCATCATTCGTCCGGCCAGAGCATAGAGTGTCGCCGTCACCAGCGCGGCGGTGCCGATCCAGTGACTCCACGATTCGAACGTCAGCACGCGAAACGCGACAAAGGCCTGAATTCCGTTCGTCACGAATCGCCCCAGTTCTTCATAATCTGCCGGTCGCCCGTGGGTGCGAGTGACAACAAGAATCTGTGCAAAATACAGGGCGAAGACTGTCATCTGAATTCCGAGCGCCCATGCCAGCTTCTCAGGATGGTAATTGCCGTCGTACCACATCCAGAACAACAACTGTGTGCCGAGAAACGCAACCGATCCGACAGCTCTCCACCGCTGGAGGCACAATGCGACCGCAACGCCGAGATTCAGCACTGCCAGGTATGTGAAGAAGGACGTGTAAGTATCATGATCGGCCTGCATCAGCACGGGCGTCATCAATCCGCCAATGACGGAAACCATGCCGATCACCGCCGAACGGCAGAGGACTGCCGCGATCATGGATTCAAGAACCAGAATGGCCAGAAAGATGCCCGCGTGCTGCTGTGGCAGAAGGTGGTAGAATCCGAATGCGGAGTAGGTCGCAAGATAGATGACAACAATGCCGGTCGATATCAACATCGATGAAAACCGTCGCCACCCCTTCAGCAGATACCGCCAGCCCCCGATCACCAGTCCGGCTCCAAACATTTCTCCAATCGCCACTCGACCAACCGGGCCGATCCAGTTGTTCTGATACGCGTATCGCAGAAAGAACGTTGCAGAGAAGAGAAACAGGATCGCGGCAACCCAGCCAAATGCCTTCTGACCGATAAACGTTTCCCAACCCACGGGGGATGCTGAAGCGGTCTCGGCTGAAGTCGGCTCTGGCTTGAGACCGACGGCTGCCGCAGCATTTTGCAAAGAGGCATCGACATTTGCAGGAGACTCGACATCAGGCAATTCTGATAACACCCGACGCTGACTTTCTTCAGGTCGCCCGGGCGGTTGGACGGTCATGCCGTGCGCTTCGTTTCGCAAATACGTTTCGATGCCGTTCAGCCGGGCGGTGAGTTCTGCAAATCGCCGAGTCTTCAGAATCGCCACTATGGACAGCACAATTGCAATCAGCGGCACGAGCAAAAGCACACCGCCGATCAGCAGGATTATCAAAAGCTCTTCAGTCCGCATGGGATTGAATCCAGTGGAATCTCGAATACGATTACAAACGCCGTGCTCACAGACCTGCTGCCAACGATCGCTTGTGATACCGCACGCGGTCGCCAATGATTCGTTTAACGGCAAGCCGCAGGCGACAGCGTCCTCAACACGTCGCTGACGCCTGCGGCTTGCCGTTAGTGGAGATTCCCAGAACTCCTTGCTCTGGCTTCGAGTTTATGAGGACCGTGCGAGAAATCACTGTCTCATCAGCGGCAAAGCGTTTGCGCATGTTGAACTAAAGTGGGATAAGCTTCCAGCTTGTCAGGTTTGCAAGAAAACACGGAGTTTT
>JAYTAK010000875.1:0-7352 GCA_043737515.1 Candidatus Kuenenia sp.
AATTTGACTGGCGAGCGGGGTACGTAAGTGCCCTGATTTTCGCGTCATCTGGAACAAATCAGGGGATTAACATCCCCCGCTCGCCTTAAGTCCACGCCAATGGGGGGTAATGCCGAATGGCGTGGCTCTAAAAACCACCTGGCGAAACGGTCCTTACCCTGTTCGCCTATGCTGGATTCAACGGTCACTCATACGGTGTCGTTTCTGCCATAAAAGATACCTGCCCATGTGAAGCGTCGCACCTGATCCAGAGTCGGGCCGGGAAAGAACCCACCGAGGAGAGCAGACAGCAGAAATGTGACCAGCCATGACAGCGGAATGACCAGAAACGGTGATGGACAACGGACGACCAATGTCTCGCTGCCCGCCAGCGTCTGAACCAGCGGTGTGAACAGCACATCCATGAAGCCAAACAGCAAGCCGCACACGGCTCCCGTGATTCCGGCGATGACGACGGGCGTCTGACCAACGTGTCGGAGCAGCATTCCGGCCATGAACATCGCTCCCAGTGGTCCGAGGACGCAGTTGAAACTCTTCAACTGCAGGTCGATCAGGTTGTAGTCTTTGGGTGCCAGCGACAACAGAATCCCCATGACCGTGACGATGAGTCCGATCACCAAAGTCAGAATCTGAGCGAGCCTCAGGTCTCTAGCTTCAGTCGCGGGTGTGTGTCGGTACTTCCGCACAAGGTCGATCATAATGACAGATGTTGTTGAATTGATGCCTGAGTCGATGCTCGACTGGGCGACCGCGAAGATCGCGGCAATCACGAATCCGCTGATACCAACCGGTAGTCCATAGCTGATGAAATGCGGGAAGATGCGATCGGAAAACCCAGCGGCGGTCGGAGTGATGACGCCCGCGGGTAATTCTGTCGGATTGCGCAGGTAGTACACCAGCAACGCGGCACCGACCATTCCCAGCAGTGTCTGCATCGTGATGTCCAGAAAAATTCCCACCATCGCCGTCTTGCGGGCGGCAGCGACATTCGCGTTCGAAAAATAGCGTTGCAGAGCCACCTGATCCGACGCATGTGTGCATACATGCCAGAAGAATGTGCCGCACAGTGCCCACAGAATGGTGTTCCGTTCTGAGAGATCCCAACGGGCAAGTGGAGGAATCTCATGACTGATGCTGGTGACTTCTCTCCACCAGACCAGCGGGCCAGTTCCAGTTTTGGCAGCCACCACAATCAACGTCACGACAGCGCCGAGAAAAAGTACGATCATCTGAACCACGTCGGTCCAGATGACCGCGGAGATTCCTCCCAGAACCGTGTAGGCCGTGCTGACAACGCCGGTTGAAATCAGGACAAAATAAAACCACGACTGTGCGTCGAAAAGGATCATTCCTCCGGTCAGCGCCGCAATCGCTCCGGGGGCGGTGTCCTGCGTAATATGCGCAATGGCGATGGACGCAGAATAAATGACAGCGCCCATCCACAGAAATCTCATGTAGAGATACAGGATGACGCCGAGCAATCTGGCACCGGGACCAAATCGCATTTCCAGATATTCGTAGGCACTCGTCAGCCGCAGTCGCATGAAGAACGGAACCCACAGCGTCCAGACGATGATGAATACAAACGGCAGCGCAAGAATGCCAATGAACTGAGCCACGCCATGTTTGATCATTTCCCCCGGCGCACCAAGGTAGCTCAGCGTTGACATCAGCGTGGCGATCATGCTCATGCCGGTCGCCAGCCAGGGCATTTTGCGGCCAGCCACGAAGAAGTCTTCAATGGTGACCTGCTTGCGCGACAGATACCAGCCCATACCCAGCATGCCGAGCATGTAACAAAACACGATTCCATAATCGATCGGGTGCAGACCTGCGGCGAGCAGCGTGGGAAACGTCAGGCTGTCCATGTTTCAGCGTGTCCCGTCATCGGTTGAAGGATGGTCCACGGAGTTGCCGCACGAAGTCATCATCGGAGTATTCCCGCCAGGGAGTGTCGGTACACATCAAGTTACGGCAAGCTAACCTGGCCACCAGCGTCTGGGAAGTCATGGAGCGACCTTCTTTTCATCTGCCGGTGCCTCCCGGGATCGACATCGCCGGTGCGGGCGGATTGTACCCAGGGAAAGAAAGCGGCTCCGCCGCGGACCAAAGCGGTGTCGAGCCACCGCACTCCAAAGTCTGCCGCGACGTCGCCTACGCGGTCATCTTCTTAGGGGCGTCGTGTTTGTTTCTTCCCGTAGCTCAGTCGCTCCGCCGACTGAGATTCCCCAGGTCCAACACGATGTTCCCTCACCGCCGACTTACGCTGACCACCGTGTAAAATCGTTTCCGAACGGGCTAGAACAGGAGTGCGAGTCGGCGGAGCGACGTCGCCTACAACGTCGCGTTCCCCTTCACCGCCGATTCACGCATACCGCCGTCGGGCAATTTCTTCCAGGTCACTACGCCGAGTCGCCCCGCCGACGTCAACCATTCGCGACCCGTTCAAGCGGGATGAAACGACGGGTGCGGAAATCCCCGGCCCGCTGTTGTATTCCCTGCCGGGCTTCCGGTATTGCGACCTGCTCCTCGCCGCCGCCGAACATGCCGCGTTTTTGGACTGCGGCAGCCTGCTGCCGCTTTCCGCTTCGCAGCCTGCTGCGAGCGCCGGGGGGCAAACGACGGACGAGCATTCCACGAGTGGGGACGTGTTGTCCCGACCGGACGCCAGCAGGCTGGCTGGTGAAAGCGGCAGCAGGCTGCCGCAGTCCAAGGCGCTGCGCGACGTCGCCCAGCGCGCGACGCAGACGCTCAAGTGGGTCGAGACGCAGAACTGGCTCCTCACCATCGCCCTCGACCACCTCACGCTGGGCCGCGCCGCGCTCTATGCGGCGATCCTTGATGAATCTGAAATCTCAAATCTGAAATCTGAAATTGAAAAGGCCGTCTCCGGCCTTCGCCGCGCCGGCCAGCAACACATGCTCGTCCTTGGCCTCCTCACCCGCGCCTGGCTGCGGAGTCTGACGCCCGCGCGGACCGGCCCCGAGAGCGCGCAGAGCGACCTGGACGAAGCCTGGGAAATTGCCGCCCGCGGGCCGATGCCGCTGTTTATGGCAGACATTCATTTGTATCGGGCGAGGCTTTTTGGAAAGCCGGTTGGAAAGCCGAGAGCGGAAAGCGGAAAGCCGGGGGAGCAGAGAGACGCGAGGTATCCGTGGGGGTCGGTGGAGGAGGATTTGGGGGAGGCTCGGCGGTTGATTGAGAAATGCGGGTACGGGCGGCGAAAGGAAGAACTGGAAGATGCGGAGCGGGTGTTGCTCGGTGAAAGGCATTCCTCCTGAGCGGCCTGGGGCGAGCGGGCTGTTGATTCAGTGACGATTCAAAGGGTTTTCGTTTAACCCCAATACCGTTCAAAAAGTAGCAGGCACACTCCGTGTGCCGTCCGCTGATTCCCAAAAAGCTCTGCTTTTTGTGGGTCGCGGCACATGGAATGTGCCTACTACTTTGCTTCGTTGAACGGTATTTCGTTTAACCCGATGCCGCAGGCGAGGTGTTTCGATGGAATTCCTCCCCGTTGGGTCGGGTTAAACGACTAAGTCAACAGACCGCTAGCGCCTTGCCGCTCACAAAACCTCAAATCTGACCGCGCGGAGTCTAACTCAGAATATTGTGCAGCACATGTCCGTGGACGTCGGTCAGGCGGCGATCGATCCCGTCATGTCGAACGGTCAGTTTTGTGTGGTCGATTCCCAGCAGGTGCAGCGCGGTCGCGTGGATGTCGTAGACCTGCGTTGGGTTGTCGCGATCCAGTGGTTTGTAGCCCCACTCATCGGATGGACCGTAGCTGATTCCTCCGCGAATTCCGCCACCGCAGAGCCAGTTGGTAAAGACGTACGGATTGTGATCGCGTCCTTTGCTGCCCTGAGTGGATGGCATGCGACCAAACTCCGTCGTCCACAGAATGATTGTGTCATCCAGCAGCCCGCGTTGTTTCAGATCCAGGATCAACGCCGCAGCGCCGATCGCCATGCCCATCGCCAGTGGTTTATGGTCACGTTCGATGTCTTCGTGGCTGTCCCAATTCCGGCGAGGAAATCCGTTGTCATTTCCAGACCAGATCTGAATAAACCGCACGCCGCGTTCCAGCATGCGGCGGGCGATCAGACACTTGCGGCCAAAGTATTCGGCTTCTTCCGGGACATTGATTTCGGCAGGGTAGACCGCATCGGGCTTGTCGATGCCGTACATTTTGAGCGTCGCTTCCGTTTCCTCGGCGAGATTGAAAACTGCAGGAGCACTCAACTGCATCTTCGCCGCCAGTTCGTAGGAACGCAGGCGTGCTTCGAGACGCGAATCGCCGGGACGACTGCGGCGGTAGGAGTCGTTCAGCGTTCTGAGCAGCGACTGGCCGTCCGTTTCCGCACTCGGCGTCACAAAATCAGCGGTGGCATTCAGGTCGTCAATCGGAGTCCTGCGTTGCGGAAAAATCATCGTTCCCTGATGACTGGCGGGCAGAAATCCCGAACCCCAGTTCTTCGGCCCGTTGCTGGCGAAGCCCCGATGATCGGGCAGCACAACAAACGTCGGCAGGTTGTCGTTGAGAGAACCCATCGCGTAGCTGATCCACGATCCCATGCCGGGAAATCCGGGTCGATCGAATCCGGTCGCCTGCAGATACGTCGCCTGACTGTGGACACCGGTCTTGCCCACCATGTTATGAACGAACGCGATGTCGTCCACGCAGGCTCCCAGCGGGGCGACGACTTCACTGAGCGCTTTGCCGCACTGACCGTACCTCGAAAACTGAAACGGGGATTTCATCCAGGGGCCAAGGCCGTCCTGAAACGCTTCGACGTGTTCGCCGAAGTCGGATGATTCGCCGTGATGCTTTTCCAGTTGAGGCTTGTGGTCCCATAAATCGATATGACTTGCGGCTCCGGCCATGAACAACTGGATGATGCGTTTGGCCTTCGGCGGATGGTGGAGCACACCGCCCAGGGCTCCGGCATCGACAGTGCCCGTTGTCAGTGACGATGCGCTCGACGCTGCCGCCGATTCGTGAAGCATGATGGCGGCGGCCAGAGATGCAAATCCGTGGCTGCTGGAATCAAGAAACTGGCGGCGATTGAGAGTCATGCGGTGGGCCGGATATAAGTGGCAAGGAGTGGCATGGCCGCGTCATCCTGAAGTACTCTGCGGACGACAGTCCTGAGATCCTCAAACGAATACGGCTTCTGGATGAAAGCCGACGCGGCGTCTCCGGAAAAAGAGTTGACGACGGAAGGCTGGTTGTACCCACTGGAAAGAATGGCTCTCACATCGTGTCGAATTCGCTGCATTTCACACAGTGTCGCGGGGCCGTCAAGGTGCGGCATCGTGATATCCAGCAGCACCAGTCGAACATTGGCTGAATCCGATCGAAAAACTTCAACGCCTTCCAGTCCATGCGCAGCAGTCAGCACCGTGAATCCCATTGATGTCAGCATTCGGCTCGCGATCGTGCGGATGGATTCTTCGTCATCCACCACCAGCACTGTGCCGCTGCCAGACCAGTTCGACGGGAGTTGCATTTCCGGCACATGCTCATTGGCAGGCAAGCCAGTGGCCGGGAGCAGCACTGTGAATGTCGTGCCAAGGCCTGGTTCGCTGTCGCACCGGATCGTGCCGCCGTTGCTGCGGACGATCCCCAGGACTGCTGCCAGTCCCAAGCCGCGGCCTGTGAATTTCGTGGTGAAGAACGGTTCGAAGATTCTGGATCGTGTCTCTGCCGACATGCCGACTCCGTTGTCCGTCACGGAAACACACACATACATCCCCTCCCGCTGAGTCTCCGGGATACAGGTGGCATTCAGGTACGCACAGTCACAATGCCGGATTCCAGTGCTGACCAGAATCTGGCCTGTGCCTTCGCCGATCGCTTCCGCCGCATTGATGACGAGATTCATCAGTACCTGCTGGATCTGGGAACTATCCGCCTCCACCGCAGGCAGATTGTTCATCAGGTTGAAGCGGATGACGCATTTTCCGGACGTGGACATCTGCAACAGTCGCTTCATGTCTTCGATCAGTTTCGAAAGATTGACCGATTCCACCACAAAGCGTCCCTTGCCCGAGTAGGCCAGCATCTGCTGAGTCAATGCGGCCGCCCGGCGCGTCGCGTTCATGACTTCGGCAATGAGGGGACTTGCCGACGATCCGACGGGAATTTCCAGTGCGGCCAGATCTGCGTAACCCAGAATGCTCGTCAGCAGATTATTGAAATCATGCGCGATGCCGCCCGCCATGACTCCGAGGCTTTCCAGTTTCTGCGCACGCTGAAGCCGAGCTTCCATCGCGCGTCGGTCTTCTTCAGCCCGCATGCGATCGGTCAGGTCCATGACCGTTCCCACGAACCCGCTGATGTTTCCATTGTCGTCTCGCAGCACCGTTGCCGCGCCGCGAAGGAATGACATGCGGCCCTCAGGAGAGATAACGCGAAGATCCGTGCCAAACTCTTTCCCCGATTGTCTGGCCGCCCGCCACTCGCGGAACAGTCGATCTTTGTCGTCCGGATGCACGGCGCGCTGCCAGCCGAGTCCCATGGACTGTGCAGGAGTCAGACCGGCAAGTTCACACCAGCGCTGATTTACGAATACGCAGTTTTCCTGCGTATCGGTCATCACAATTCCAACCGGTGCCAGGGCGGTGAGAGTTCGGAAACGTTGTTCGCTTTCCCGCAGCGCAGTCTCGACGTGCCGTTGTTCGGTGACATCCAGAAACAGGGACAAGATGGCTGGTTGTCCCTGCCAGTCGATGCGCGTCGCGGAGGTTAACACCGAGATCGATCGACCTTTTTTTCCGACGGCCCGCCAGCCCGGATGCGGTGGAAGAGGCTGTCCCTCAAGCAGCAGTTGAGTTCGCAATTGCAGTTCGGCCTGGTGCTCCGGCGTGACAAACGTCTCCCAGACCGGACGTCCGATCAGTTCGTTCGCTGAGTCATAGTCAAACATCCGCGCGAGTGAGTTGTTGGCAAAGCAGATCCGTTCGTCCTGATGAATCAGAATCCCCTGCAGTGATCCTTCCACGACATGGCTGTATCGCTCTTCGGATTGCCGCAGTTGCGCTTCCGCCTGCTTGTGGGCTGAAATGTCCTGAGCCACCGCAATGTGGCAATCTGGTGACTCACCGGGATTCCAGGTCGCTGAAACCGTGACACTGACCCAGAGAACTGAACCGTCGGCTCGGACGTAGCGTTTTTCCCTCGCGAATTCGCGGATCTCATCGTCGATCAGGCGTTGCCGGTCATTCAGATCGTCGAGAATATCGTCCGGATGCGTGATGGACTCGACCGTTGCTTGAGTCAATTCTTCGACCGAACAGCCAACCAGGTCGGCATAGCGCTGGTTGACGCGAAGAAAGCGTCCCGTGGATGT
>JAYTAK010000876.1:0-3225 GCA_043737515.1 Candidatus Kuenenia sp.
TTTCTTCAGCAACGCCACATCCATGTGTCAGTCTCCGTAAAAAGGGTAGTCCAGGAATTATCCGATTTCACCCGCTGACACAATATTTCTTACAGGCCCTCGCCACCATGGCGGGCATGGCTCGGCTCCTGATCTGATCTTCCCTGGTTGTCCACCCCGATCAGGTTGCGCCGAGCCATGCACTTTTGCAAGCTCAAAATACTGTACACCCGCCCCCGTAACCCCACGATTGGCCGAATCCGTGATCAAGGCCCCGCGGAGGCTCGATCTTCGATGCGTTCTTTTACGCTGGTGAAGTCACTTGCCGACCGGGAATTTACTCCGCACCACCGCCAATGACACTTCCGAATGCGTGGAAAATCGCGAATGCATTCCAATCAGTGGTCGGTGATCTGTTCTCCGATCGTTCGCAGGTGGTTCCACGTAAACAGCCCGGAATCGTGATTGTCGGACCAGCGGACACGGAGGGCGTAGTTGCCGCATAGTGAGATTTCCAGAACGCCGAGATCGGCAGGAACTGAATCGGGGTCAAGCAACTGTTTCCCGCTAAACTCATCGACGCACACGGCGCAGCGACAGTTTTGGCGCACGGTGCGAAATGGAAGCTGTGAAACGTCGTTGTCTGTCCAGATGAGTTCCAGCGTTCGCTGTTCTTTGTGGACTCGAATATTCTGCGGGGACTGCATGTTGATTTACTCAGGCTCTTCGTCGTCTTCAACTTCGTCATCTTCATCATCGAATTCTTCGTCGTCGTCTTGGTCTTCTTCTTCGTCTATGTCCTCGGCATCAATGCCTGTCACAAAGCATTCCACCAGTAATTCGATAAACTCATCCATCGAATCCGCGACGGGCTCAAATTCCACAGCATGGTGCCGAAACTGCAGCACTCCCTCATGTCCGCCAGCGGCATCAATGCAGTAATAGTCTCCATCGCCTGTTTCGCCAATGACCAGGAAGGCAACCGGCCAGCGAAATTCCCGACCTTCGGGATCGAGAATACTGTCCTGACGCACTTCGCGGTTGATGCGGAGCACTTCAGCCGGATCGGCAAGCAACTCTGCTTCGGAGACAAAACCCTCCGAGTCACTTCCGTCATCCGCCCGCACCGCCCGACGCAGTGCCTCGGGGTAATCCGTCAACACGGCTCGCCACGCTGCCGGTACAGGAGCCTGGCAGAGTGTCTCCAGTTCTGAAAATGCGTCTGAGTTCATTGGGGGTTACTTTCCATCATTCTTTGCCATGGTGCTTCACGTCTTCCCAGTACTTTTCAAAATTGAATGCCGGGCTGTTGTCACCATCATGACATTTATTACAGGTCTGTTCCACCTGCAGCAGCGTGACTTTCACCTCATTAATCGCGGCATCCTTGTTTCCCGCTTCGATGTATTCCACATGCCGGTTTCCCGGACCATGACAGTTTTCGCACTGATTACCAGCCAACAGCCCCTGAAGCTGTTTTTCTGCGTCGTCCGTCGCGAATTCTGAATTCAGGAAACCACTCTCGTATCGCAGGTACTCCTCTGGATCCCAGCCGGTCACATGGCACGCAATGCATTCCGGATCGAACGATTTGTCGACTCCATGTAATCGTTCAAAGCCCTTCCGCTTGAATGTCGGGTCGAGGCTTTCCAACGCATGGGCATGAGGCGTGTTTTTCCAGATTTCATGAGCCTTCGTATGGCATTCACCACACTTCGCCGCACCGACATAGCTGGCTCCTGAGGGATGCGGAATCGTTCCGTCCGTTTTCGCAACAGCTTCAGATTTCAGACGGTCCTGATAGCTCTGCATCAACTGCGTCATGCGATCTGAATCCGAAAACAGTTCGCCACTGAGCGGTACCAGTTCGAATCGCACAGGATTCTCGGTGTCGTCCGAATAGACACCGATCACTCCCGCCGCCTTGCCCTTTTTCCCCACTTCGATCAATCGAACGGTGCCGACCATTTCGGCATTGTGAGCCCCCTCACCAAATCCGTTGGCACGCACAATCAGTGTGAGATTCGGAAAGTCTTCCGCCAGCTTCTTCGATTCTTCGAGCGTCGTTTGAGCCAGCAAAATCCGGACTGTCACGCTGGCGTCATCGAACTGTTTCAGGACTGCGGTGAGTGCCTCGACAGGATCCGTCCATTGGATTTCTGCATTGGCCGCTTGTTCCGGCGTCATATCGGGAATCGCGGCTCTTCGAATTGTATCGCTCATCACACTTGTCACGCCGACCTTGACACCATTGACTTCAAAAACCGCTGCCGATGCGGGCATTCCGAGATCTTTCGAGCCGAAAAAAGTCAGATTCGCACCCACGAATTTCAGGGACTCATCGCCTTCAGTCAGATTCTGCGACAGCAGATACCCAGCTTCCAGTTTAAGCTCTTCCGGCCCGAGAGCAAGTGCCACATATTTGAGTTCCCGCAGTGCCTCAAGGGTTGTTTCAAACTTGAGCTTCGCCTGGGCTCCCGTCCGACGCGAAACGCTGCCGACGTCGATGCCACGCACTTCCCAGCCCAGCGATCGGATCTTTTCAAACAACGAAGCGCGGCGAGACATTCCGCCGAGTTGATTGGCCGTGCATCCGCAAGGCTCAAAATAGCCCAGCTGTTCTCCGGTCGCGACGAGTGCCAGCTTTGGCGTCGGCCATGTTGGGAACTTCAGGGGAACCACAGGTGTGACTGCATGGCTTTCCTCGCCAGCACTTTCTTTATTCTCAACTGGCGGCAAATTCGGCGATTGAGTGTTTTCGGCCTTATCGACTGACTCCGTTGAAACGTGCGGAACCGATTCATTTTCCGTCGTGCGAGGAGCGCTATTGCCAGTCTCGGCGTCACCCGGCGCAACAGTAGCTGAATCCGTGCGAAGCAGGACAAAAGCAACAGCGGCGGCCACGATACAGATCAATCCCAACAAAGCCAGAGTCGAACCTCGCATCTCGCTCGTATCCTTCAAGAGTTCGGCATTTTCCGCAGGAAACAGAATCCATAAATACGGACGATAGTCATCCACGGTTTTCGAGAGAACCCCAAACCCCCTGTTTCGTCCATTTGGCTCTGCCGCGGAGAACGACGGGCTTGCAAAGACTTGGTATCTTTACGCCAAGTCCGATACAGGAGATTGCCAGCAATTGATTGATATTCTTTACGCGGCCAGAAATGAGGCAGCCGCGAGCGGCTGGGCGTCAGCCCTCCGTGTGTTCATGCACGGGCCACGGAGGGCTCACGCCCAGCCGCT
>JAYTAK010000877.1:0-3224 GCA_043737515.1 Candidatus Kuenenia sp.
CAGAAGCAACAGCAAATGGCGGTGTCGTCGTCTGCACCGGAAAGCTCAACGGTGTTTCGCGAACAGGCGGAGATGTGGTTCAAGGAAGATCCCTGGGTCGGGAATGCCAATGCTCGGTTTGGCGACGGCAGGAAGTTCATGTACTTTCAGAATCATGAACTGTTCAATGACGACCGGTCAATCAAAGTCGATCCTTTGGCAATGTTGTGGCAGGACGACGGATCTGACGTTCCGTACACGCTGACTGCCCAGTCAGCTCAACTGGATGCCTCAACAAAGTTCAAGCTCGACACCAACGAGTTCGGTTCGCCCAGCAGCGGACAGTTACAGGGCGATGTCCGCATTACGGGCCCTGATGGATTGCGAATTGAAGGCCGGACCTTTTCTATCTCCGACAATGCGTTAAAACTGACGACCAGCCAGCCTGTCAAATTCTGGTGGGGGCCGCACCGTGGAATCGCCCACAGTGGTGCAGAAATCGATCTGTTGTCATCCGGAGAAAGGGAAAAGCAGGGTTTGATGTCCATCTCGGACGTTCAAAGAATTCGCCTGCTGGGAAGAATCGACTGCGATCTGTTTTTTCAGGACGAAGAGAGTCACAGTGAAGCCGTGCAACTGAAGATCAGCGCCGCGAATGGTTTCGAGTACTTTGTCCCGACACACGAAGCCACGTTTTTTGGATTCAGTGACCGGGAAATCCGGAAAGACAATCAGATTCTGATCGAACGACCAACGATCTCCGGCGGGCTGGATCGTCTGTTCTGTTCCAAACTGACACTGCAATTTCAACCCGCCGTGATTGTCGCTGGTGAGGCGAAGAAGCGTTCGACGAAGTTGCAACTGGCCAGTATCCAGGCCGAAGGTTCCAAAGTGATCTTCACTTCGCTGGAACAGAATGTGACCGCCACGATGAGTCGTCTGAAGTACCACATTGAAGAACGCGTGATGGAGCTGTTTGGCAGCGTCACGGCTTCCACCGGGCGTCCGAAGCCTGTTCGGATATACCAGAACAGGAGCATGTTGACCGCATCGCATGTCCTGGCAGCGCATG
The DNA here is from genome assembly GCA_043737515.1 of Candidatus Kuenenia sp. Classification (GTDB taxonomy): domain Bacteria; phylum Planctomycetota; class Planctomycetia; order Planctomycetales; family Planctomycetaceae; genus SXXK01. The sequence goes on from JAYTAK010000877.1 coordinate 1,052, forward strand.
ATGTCCACAATCAGATTCATACGATTCAGTGTTTCGGAGCCGGTCAGATTGAACCATCGGATCTGCCGTCCGCTCCGACACCCTCTGAGAACACAGGCTCGTTTGCGGCAGCCTGGACGGAGTCGTTGACGATCCGTCAGTCGCCCGAGCAAAACGTCACGCTCAAAGGAAAGGCGAAGATCTCTCAATTGAATGCAGGCACGGCAGAGCCGGGAATCAGTCTGAGCGCCGACTTGATCGAAATGACGGGCAGGCAGGCATCAGACACAACGACGGCGGCGAGTACACTGCCTGTGGCGGATCAAAAACCGGGCATGGACCTGAATCGTATCAGTCCGAAGGAACTGTCCGCGACTGGTGATGTGATGATGACTCACAACGGCGTGACGGGCCACGTCAGGCAGAAGCTCACGGTGAGTTTTACTGAAGTTGCTTCAGTCGCTGAATCACCGGACAAGATCAAGACTATCAGCCAGTCAAAGAATCGCACTGACTCATCTCAACCGCCGGGCACGACGGAGTTCTTTTGCGATACCGCCAAAGCCAGCGTCAGTTTTGCACGCGACGCTGAACAGCGGCCCGAGGGCCAGTGGAATGACGTGTGGTTGTTCGGCAAGGTGAAGATTCAACACACGGGTGTCAAAGAGGACAGTGATTTTGCCGCGGAAGGCAATGCGCTCTCTGCGAAGTCCGGCTTCTCGGAAACTGGTGAAATCAGCCTCTTCGGAGATCCGGCGGAGGCGAGGCTGGCAAAGCGGCGCATCGAGGGACCACGCATAGACCTGCGTGAACTGCTGAGCGGAGCGACGGGTGTTGAACGTGAAGCTGCAGTGGCCGGAAGCGGAAGCATTCGGTTCATCAACGAGAATGGCCTGGACGGTAAGCCACTGGAGAAGCCTTCGCTGGTTGAAATCTACTGGACAGATTCGATGACGTATTCCGATCGTACGGCATCGTTCATCGGCAACATTCGTGCGGTGATGACGAATAGTGTCGATCACAGAGTGGAACTGACCTGCGCCAGCATGAAAATCCGCTTCATTCAGGACCTGCAGTTTCAGCCTCGAAATCGACAGCAAAATGTACTTCAGGCTGCCAGCCCGGAAACTGATGCAGACGACGGCCCGATTGAATGGATTGAGTGCAGCAGTAAGGTTGTCGTGGACATCCACCAGATGAAGGCTGGCATCGTTGAGTCGCGAAACCATGCAGAATTCTCTGACCTGACAGTGAATATGATCACCGGTGCCTTTGACGCAACGGGTTCCGGCAGTTCGGGAATCATCGAATCCACGCATCTGAATTCGCAGGACATGCCGCGTACCACGCCGCGCGCTGTGGCGCGGGCCAATACGGCTGTTTCAACACCAAGTGACGCATTCGTATTTGTGCAGGCCCGATTCATCGGCAACATCGAAGGGAACTTCAAGCAGCGATTCGTCCAGTTGAAACAGCACGTTCGCGGAGTCTTCGGTCCCGTGCGCCAAATGGGTGATCGAATCCTGCTGGATGGATTGAATGTCAACGAACTGCCGCCGAATACTGGCTCCATGCGTTGTGAGAACCTGTCGTTCTCCCAGATCGAATCCGGTGACAGCGACGCGGCAGCTCAGTTCACAATGGTGGCGGAATCAAACACGTCTGACGGAAACACGGGAACTCGCGCTCCATGTCATCTGGAATCCAGCGAAATCTCCGGCGATGCGGATAAAATCAAGTACGATTCCTCCAAACAGCAATTCATTCTCCTGGCAGACAAGGGACGTCAGGCGACCGTGTCGTATCGACAAGCACCGGGCGCTGCACCAGAAACATTGACTGGTCCGAAATTTGAATACTATCGCGACCGAAACCAGCTCATAGGAGAAATCACCGGCGTCCAGACTGCCGGAGATCTGCAATCGCCGGGGCGATAGTTGCCTTTCGCTCAGCGAAAGCAGCGCCTCTTTCTTGGCGCGGGCTGTCTGGTGCGAGCCGACGGACATCTGTCACTCTCCGGAAATCTTCTCAGTCAAACCAAACCTTCAACATTTGCTGAGCAGAAGTAGGCCGGACCAAACGCAGCGCAGTTCCGGCAGGTGTCTGGCAATTGCCGGAACTGCGCTGCGCTTGGTCCGGCCTACAGCCTGGTGCGACGCCGATGTTTGAATTCAACAGGTGATTTATGGCCGAT
>JAYTAK010000878.1:0-7348 GCA_043737515.1 Candidatus Kuenenia sp.
TTCGCCTACGCCTACGGCTCGCCGTTAAACGATCATTCTCCCACACTCGATTTTTCCTTCAAAACCAATCGGGAGCTGCACATAGAATTCTGTAGAGTCATGGCAGTTCAAAACATATGAAGTTCTCTTCAATCGATGCAAGGCTGGAAGCTGGGCCAACGTGCAGATGATACTGAGTTCAAAACCCGCTACCCGCAATTCGCCCAGTACACACTTTTCCATTCGGAGTTTGCTAATCATGAAATACCTGATCTGTTTCATCGCTGTGACTGCATCCTGCGTGCAGCTGTCGCCCTGCCAGGCGGGCGGTGATCCGTTTTACTATTCAACGTGGTACGCACAACCGTCACCGGCCCTTGCATGGTCCAGTCAGTCGGTCATGCGGCCTGACATCGGCGCGTATCCATTTTCTGCAATCGGTTCGATCAGCCCGGCATCACCGACTTTCTTTGTTCCTGGCTACGGCTACACGTTGCAGCGCGGAATGCAGCAGAGCCACCTTTCGGACTACGGCACAATCTATTCCTTCGGCATGATCCAACCTGCAATGATGCCGTCAGGGCTGTTCAGCCCTGGCAATTCAGTCCCTCTCAATACCTGGCCGGGATCGCTGCATCAACCGTGGTATCTGCCTGGATCGCCCGGCAACTTTCGACCGTTTCTCTCACCCAATCGATTGTGACATCGTTTGCAGTCCTACGGGAAAACGCTACCAGGACGGTGACGGAACAGGCAATCCACAAAAAAAAATCGATTTCGGCGAACTCCGCTTACCAAACGAGCTTTCGGCAAACGATTCTAGTTTGCAGTTGGAGTCAGTCTGCCCGTGTTTGGATTCACGTCGCAGAATTCCTGATGGATCCCGGTTCATGGAATGGATCGGGTGACCACATGGAGGTCCGTTGTGATGTTTCGTTCGGTTGCAAATTGTTCTCCCTTTTCACCTGGCAGCGCTCAACGTCGCGCCGTGGTTGGAGTGCTTGCGTCCGGACTGCTGTACCTGGCGTGCGGCTCAAGCGCGGCCGTTGCACAGCAACTGTCGTGGGACGAATGGAACGAAGATCCAGAAAACGCAGCGACTGCAGCACAAGACACACGGGATTCCGACCCCGGTTTCTCCGATGAAGCCGTCAGCGAATTGAGAGACCTCGTCAACGGCATCAGCGCAACGAGCAGTCACAAATCACTACCGGCCAAGTCGACAGCAGTTGGGTTGACAAGAATTCTGGAAGAGACGCCGCTGGCTCCGCAGCAGGAACCTGAATCACAAAGCTCTCTCCCCACGCCGGCTCGCACCTCTGCCATCTGGTGGGAAGCTGCTGTCCAAAGCCAATTGCGTCCATCGACGCAGGCCGTCAATATCTCGCTTGAAACGTTGTTGGTTCAGGCACTGGATTACTCGAGCCAGATCAAGGTCTATTCTGACCTGCCCATGATTCGCCAGACATCCATCGTGGAAGCTCAGGCGGCATTTGACCCGGCCGCATTTCTGGATTCACGCTGGGATGATCAGAACGACCCGGTCGGAAATACGCTGACAACCGGTGGTGCCCCGCGATACCTCAATAATCAGTACTCCGGTGCCGCCGGGATGCGCCAGCGAACACAAACGGGCGGCAAGGTCGACGTCGCAGAACGCATCGGATTTCAGAACACGAATTCCACGTTCTTCGTTCCGAATCCTCAGGGAACATCAAAACTGGTCCTGAACTATACTCAACCGCTGATGCGAGGCCGTGGACGCGAATACAATCAGAGCCTGACCGTCCTCGCTTCGATCGATAAGGATGTGGCGGAAGAAGAATTCTCGCGACAACTGCAATCGCATCTGCTGGAAGTCTCACGATCATACTGGGGGCTGTACCTTGAGCGAGCCCTGCTCGCGCAGAAGCGGCAGTCGCTGGAACGAGCCCAAAAAGTCCATCAGCTTCTGCTGGATCGCGTCGAGATCGATGCCGTCAAGCCACAAGTACTGCGTGCGGAAGCGGAAGTTGCGACGCGCCAGTCGGACCTGGTTCGCGCCGAACTGGCAGTGGAAAACGCCGAGGCCCGTATTCGAGCCCTCGTGAACGATCCGTCCCTTGGCGATGCGGTGAGCAACATTGAGTTGATCCCGATGGATGTGCCGTCCGAGGTGGCATTCAGCGTTGATCTGTCGCGTTCGCTGGCCACCGCACTTCAGACCCGACCGGAAGTCAATCAGGCCATCCAGCAGATCAAGGCCGGATGTGTTCGTCAGGAGATTTCCCGGAACGAACTGATGCCATCCCTGAACCTGATCACGGAAGCCTACCTTTCCGGATTGCAGAACAACGGCAGTGTCGGCGACGCCTTCACGGATCAGTTTCATGTCGGCGGGCCAAGTTATACGATCGGTTTCCAGTTCGAAGTGCCTCTCGAAAACCGCGCTGCCAAAAGCCGCAACGAACGACGACGGGTCGAATTGCGTCAGTTGCAGAATCAGTATCAGACGACCGTCCATACGCTGAGCCTTGAAGTCGAAGTCGCCGTTCGTGAACTCGAAACATCGTACTCCGAAATGACATCTCAGAAACGCGCCGTCGAAGCGAGCGCCGCCCAGTTGGATTATCTTCAGAAGCGATGGGAACTGCTTCCCGGCGAAGACGGCAGCGGTGCGCTCATGCTGGATAACCTGTTGACCGCGCAGGAACGCCTGGTGCTGTCAGAGAACGCTCATACACAGGCATGGATTACTTACAACCTGGCAATCATCAATCATCAACGCGCGACCGGTGAACTTCTTCAGGCGCAGAACATCGCCTGGGGCGACTACGTCGATGAATGCGAAGGTCTGCCAACACGAATGCTGCACAAGAGTCCGTAGCTCGCTGTTCTAACGTGGGATAAGCTTCCAGCTTGTCATCCCTCTTCCAAAAAATCTGCCGTCTCTTTCACTCGATGGCAAGCTGGAAGCTTACCCCACGTCAAAGGGTCCAAAGACCCATCCTTCGGAAAACCAATCATGCGAGTCTCCTGTTTATCAGCCACACAGAAAAACGCAGATCAAACGCTGCGCCTGTGGCTGATCACACTCGGCATGATATTCCTGACCCATCAACTTGCGGTCGCACAGGACGAACGAACGATCGACGAGACGGCCATCCCGTTTGCAGAAGCACTGACGTCGCCGTCCGAATCTATCCATTCTCACCACGACGTCACGGTCGAGATGCCGGCATGGTGGCTGGACGAATCAATGCAGCAGATGCGGCCAAATTCGTCGATGCTGCCCATTACGCTCGAATCGCTGCTGGTCCGAGCTGTCTCGCACTCGTCACAGATCAAAGTTTTCAGTGAACTTCCGTTGATCCGTAAAACTGCGGTGGCCGAGGCCGACGCCGCATTCGACTGGACTGCATTTCTGGATTCAAACTGGACCGATACCAACGATCCCGTCGGCAGCGTCCTGACAGGAGCCTCTGGCCGATACAAAAACAATCAATTCACAACAGCCGCAGGACTTAAACGAAGAACTCAAGTCGGCGGGCTCGTTGAAGCCAGCCAGCAGATCGGTGTTCAGGACACCAACTCAGCGTTCTTCCAGCCAAACCCGCAGGGAACATCCAGGCTGAAGCTCAGCTACACACATCCGCTGCTGCGAGGCAACGGAGTGCTCTACAACGTGAGCCTGTCCTGCCTCGCGCTCGTGGATACCAGCATCGCTGAAGCCGAGTTTTCCCGGCAGATGCAAACGCATCTGACCGAAGTCGCTCGAGCCTACTGGGGTCTGCATATTGCTCGATCCAGCGTGGTGATCAGAACTCAGTCGCTGACACGTTCAAGAGAGGTGTTGACTCAATTGCAGGATCGTGAGGGCATCGATGCCGTGCGTCCTCAGGTACTTCGCGCCGAAGCAGAAGTTGCCGCCCGTGAATCGGCTTTGACGCGAGCCCTGATGACCGTGCGTACGTCCGAAGCCCGGATTCGGTCACTCGTGAATGATCCGCAACTCGGCTCGTGGGCCAACACCGAATTTTTCGCACTGGATGCACCGACCGCTGCGGAAGTGCCGGTCGATATGCAGCAGGCGTGTGAAGCTGCTCTGATGAATCGCCCGGAAGTTCGTCAGTCGCTCGATCAGATCCAGGCGGGATGTCTGCGGCTGCGAATGTCGAAGCAGGAAATGCTGCCGATTCTGAATGTTGTCACCGAAGCGTATGTTGCCGGCCTCCAAAACGATGCCAGCGTTGGCGATGCGTGGGTGGATCAGTACCGCGTGGGACGTCCCGGTGCCGCAGTCGCTGCCGAATTCGAAGCGCCGATCGGTCGTCGCGCCGCATCCGCACAGCGCGAACGTCGGACGCTGGAATGCCGTCAGTTGCAGTATCAGTATGAGACGACTCTGCATTCGCTGAAATTGGAAGTCGGCGTTGCCGTGCGTGAAGTGAAAGCGACCTGGGCGGAGATGAATGCTCGCAAGCTGGCGATGGAAGCTCATCAGATTCAACTGACCTCCACCACCGAGCGCTGGAAACTTCTGCCCGGTGAAGACGGTAACGGCGCACTGACTCTGGAAAGCATGCTCCGCGATCAGGAACGTCTGACACGATCCGAATTAGCTCTGCTGGAATCATGGATCTCGTACAACATGTCACTCTTCACACTTCGCAAGGCGACGGGTGAACTGCTTCAGGCGGAACAGGTGACCTGGACGGATTACAAAGACGCTTGTGAGGGAACAACACGCATCGTACAGAAACCGGATCTGGGGTTTGATCCCGTCCAGTGAGCCTGTCCTCTGTCAACACTTGGAATCGGGGTTTACGAAATTAGCCGGAGGGCGTTAGCCCCCGGTTTGTTTCGGAAAAACCTTTTCGGCCGTAGCTTTTTCGGATTTCGAGATTCGGATTTCGGATTTGCGGCTTCGCCGCGCCAGGTATTCCGTGGTTAACAACTCGTTCCCGTTTCGCCCCAACGTCAATCTTTCATGTCCCTCGGATTCGCTAAAACCTTTAAACGCACATTCGGACTGAATCCCGTGATTCAGTCGCCGAGCGATTCCGACTGGAAACTCGTCACGCAGATTCTGGCCCGCACTTCGCAGCTCGAAGCATTCACAGATCACGACCTCACATCTGCCGCCACACAGCTTCGCGAATCCGTCAGTCTGCGATCCGGGCGAACGCCAGTGTTTGACAACGAGACGCTCATTGAAGGCTGTGCGCTGGTGCGGGACGCGGTTCGCCGTGTCACCGGGAAAGAATTCTTTCAGGTTCAGATTCTTGCCGGCCTGACGCTGTCTCGCGGCTGCGTCGCGGAAATGGCGACCGGCGAAGGGAAGACGCTGACGTCTGCCATCCCGGCGTTCATGCACTCACTGAGATATCCCGGCGTGCATGTTGCGACGCCGAATGCCTATCTCGCCCGCCGCGACTTTGAAGAACTGCGCGTGGTTTATGAACTGCTCGGCCTGAAAGTCGGTCTGCTGCCCGAAAAGCACGACACCGCTCAGGCTCGCACGGCTTATCAAAGCCACGTCACATACGGTGCCGGCTACGCGTTTGGATTCGACTTTCTCAGAGATGAATTGACTCGTCGGCAGCAACCGTCGCTGAGACTCGGACAGGAAACGGTCCTCTCGATTCGCGGTCATCGGATGCAGCAGGTCACCTCGTTGCAGTCCGGTCAATGGTGCAGCCTGATCGACGAGATCGACAGCGTGCTGCTGGATGAAGCCCTGACTCCGCTGATCCTCAGCGTCGGCTCACAGCCAACTCCGGGAGACTCACAGTTGTTTCGCCTGGCCCGTCTGCTGGCAGTTGCCTTCGAACGCGGCCGCGACTTTCAAATCAGTACGGGACACGGCAGGGTGCAACTCACGTCTGCCGGAATCGAACAGAGCGAACAGGCTCTCACGTCACCTTCACTTCACGGTTTCGACGCAAATCTGAATTTGCGGGCGGAGTTGAAGCGACCGTGGTCAACGTATGTCGAGAACGCTCTGCAGGCCAGATATATCTTCAGGCCTGACGTGGACTACGTCGTGCGCGATGGCGAAATCCAGATCGTCGATCAGAAGACCGGACGCATCTTCAGCGATCGATCCTGGCGCGGCGGATTGCATCAGGCTGTCGAAGAATATGCTGGCGTGCGCCTCAGCGATGAAAAAGCTTCCGTGGGACGCATCACGCGGCAGTCGTACTACAAACTCTATCGCCGCCTCTGCGGCATGACGGGCACTGCGGCAGGAGCGGAAGCAGAGTTCGACGGAATCTACCACCTGCCGACCGTTCGCATTCCGCTGAATCAGCCTTCGCAGCGAATTCATTTTCCCGATCGCTACTTCTGCGACCTGGAATCCAAATTCAACGCTGTCGTTCAACAGGCTGCGGAGCGACACGCTCAGCAGCAGCCGGTACTGATCGGCACTCGGACGATTTTCGACAGCGAACAGATTTCGTCGCTGCTGACAACATGCAGGATTGGGCATGTTGTGCTGAACGGAAAACAGGATCAGGAAGAATCCGAGATCGTCGCCGCAGCCGGCCGTGCGGGGCGCGTGACGGTGGCGACGAATATGGCCGGGCGAGGAACGGACATCAAACCGGATCAGAAATCCATCGCTGTCGGCGGACTGCACGTCATATGTGTGGAACGGCATGAATCACGTCGCATCGACAACCAGCTCGCCGGTCGCGCCGCGCGTGCGGGCGCGCCGGGGTCGTGTCAATTCTATGTTTCGGCGGACGATGAACTCGTCGCTCATCATGCACCAAAACTGGCGACTCGACTGCGGAGCACTGCGGATGCGACAGGTGAATGCCGTCAGAACTTTGACGCGGCTATCCGGCGGTTGCAGGCGGAACGTGAACAGTCCGCCTACGAAACACGCGTCCTGATGATGCGCCAGGATCGCGATATGCATGAACTCCTGAGTTCTCTTTGTTACAGATCGGAAGGGCAATGAGAGACGTGATTCCAAAAGTTTCAGGACCGGCACTTATCACGACGGTGGCACCGCCGCGGTTCTCTCATTCCAAATTGCGATTACTGCTCATGGCTCTGTGCATCCTCATCGCACCGGCCATCTCGCGCGCACAATCCACCGAAGGCTTCGCTGAACCCGTGCATCTGGTCAACGTCGCGTCGCCGGAAGCGGGCACGATTCAGGAAGTGCTCGTGCGCCAGGGCCAGACCGTGAAAAAAGGCGATCCCCTGATTCAAATGGATCAGGAAACTCTGTTGCCCGCACTGGCGCTCGCTCAGGCAAAAGCCGAAGCACGAGCCAAACTGGAAGCCGCGAAAATTGAACTGCAGGTCAAGCAGCGGCGTCTGGAAAACTTCAATCGGCTCGGCAAAGAAAACTCATCCTCGGAAGAAATGCTGC
>JAYTAK010000879.1:0-3222 GCA_043737515.1 Candidatus Kuenenia sp.
GGCCGCAGACCGATCGACTTGTTTGCCCGCATTCACGCAGGGATCAAAGGTTCCCGAATGCCATCGTTCAAGAACACGCCGCACGAAGATATCTGGCACCTTGTCAATTACGTCCTGAGTGTTCCGTTTGAGCCGGAGCCAGGCAGCACCGGGATCGCTCCTGCGGCTGAAGCGGTGGCGGCGCCGGCAGCGGTGACTCCGCCTGCCAATTGATTCTGCGAATCGTTCATGAGTGCAGGTGACTTACCTGTCAGGAGTATAGTATCGTGAAAAAGTTCTGGGCACTGTTTTTCTTCTTCTGGCCGACAGTGGCGATCATCCTCTGCCTGATGGCACCTTCACGCGGGTGGTGGTTCCCAGGTCCGCCAATGTCCCGCACCGGTATCCAGATCGACGGTCTGTTCTACCTGATTCTGATCATTGTCACGATCACCTTCGTGGCGACCCAGTACGTCCTTGCGTATGCATTGTGGATGGGGGCCACAAAAGAATCGGGCAGCAAAGCCTTCTTCTCGCACGGCAGCCACAAACTGGAAATCGTCTGGACAATCGTGCCTTCATTCATCCTGGTGTTCATCTCATTGTCGCAACTGGATGTGCTGGCCGAGATACGTGTGATTTCGAAGTTTCCTGACAAAGCGTACAAGATCGCCGAAGTGACTGCTCGACAGTTCGAGTGGCGAATTCGCTACCCGAAACCCGGCACCGAACTGACAACCGAAGAGAATCCGGGCGACCTGTATTACGTGAACGAATTGCATGTGCCAACCGGGAAGCCGGTGATCATCAATCTTCGCACACAGGACGTGCAACACGCATTCTTTTCGCCTCAGCTCCGCGTCAAACAGGATGCCGTGCCTGGCCTGGTGATTCCCGTCTGGTTCGACGTCCTGGAAGTCGGAACCTACGACCTTGTTTGTGCCGAGTTGTGCGGCTGGGGGCACTACAAGATGAAAGCCAGAATCGTGGCCCAGTCGCAGAGTTCGGTGGATAAGTATCTGAAGCAACTGGAAGCCGACCAGAACGAAGACGGAACAAAGTCTGAGGGCGCGAAGTCCGCTGACGAGTAGTTGATTTGAAATTTGAGATTTGAAATTGTCAGGCAGCGACACCAGCTGCATTTTGGTACTCGGGGTTCTTGACATGGCAACTGTTTCTCCAGCACTCGATGCTCATGGCCACGCGGATGATCATTCGCACGGTCATCCTGAACAGAGCTTCGTTTCGAAATACGTTTTCTCGATGGATCATAAGATCATCGGGATCCAGTTTCTGATGACGACGCTGATCATGCTGATGGTCGGCGGTGCGCTCGCACTGGCAGTCCGCTGGCAATTAGCCTTCCCATGGGAAAACATGCCGATCGTGGGACAATTATTCGGCTTGTTCAGGAGCGAAGGGGGGCAGATCAGCCCTGAGTTCTACACGATGCTCTTCACGATGCATGCGTCCGTCATGATCTTTCTGGTGATCATTCCGATTCTGGCCGGTGCGTTCGGAAATTTCCTGATTCCCTTGCAGATCGGGTGCGACGACATGGCCTTTCCGGCTCTCAACATGCTGAGCTACTGGTTCATGTGGCCCGCAATTGTCTGCTTCGGGTGCAGCTTCTTTGTGGCGGGTGGCACAGCCGGGCCGGGCAACGGCTGGACAAGTTATCCGCTGCTGAGCGACCTGCCGCAGGCGGCACCAGGTTCCGGTGCACCTCAGACGTTCTGGCTGCTGGGACTGACGCTCGTGGGTGTGTCGTCGATGATGGGTTCCGTGAACTATCTGACGACCATCATCAACATGCGGGCTCCGGGAATGACGTTGTTTCGGATGCCGTTGACGATCTGGTCAATGTTCATCACGGCCATTCTGCAGGCGTTTGCCTTGCCGGTTCTGACGGCTGCTGGTTTCATGCTGCTGTTCGACCGCCTGAATTCAATTCTGCCGACGGATATTCACTCGGTGTTCTTCATTCCGGCGAACATCATTGTCAACAACTCAGCACCAACGGTCGGTGGCGGTCAGCCACTGCTGTGGCAGCATCTGTTCTGGTTCTATTCGCATCCTGCGGTGTACATCATGCTTTTGCCTGCGATGGGCATGGTGTCGGACATGCTGTCCTGCATGAGTCGCAAACCTGTGTTCGGTTACAAGCCGATGGTCTATTCGATGGCCGCGATCGCCGGACTCGGCTTCATCGTGTGGGGCCACCACATGTTTACCAGCGGCATGAATCCGGCACTGGGCATGACTTTTATGACGTCCACAATGATGATTGCCCTGCCGTCGGCCATCAAAGTTTTTAACTGGATCGGAACAATCTGGGGCGGTGATCTCAAATTCAATGGCGTGATGCTGAACTGCTCCGGATTCGTCGCGATGTTCATTGTCGGTGGCCTGAGCGGCATCTTTATGGCAGCCGTGCCCGTCGATATCTATTTCCATGACACCTATTTCATCGTAGCTCACTTCCACTACGTCCTGTTCGGCTCCACGCTGTTCGGCGTCTTCGGCGCGATTCAGTTCTGGTTCCCGAAGATGTTTGGGCGTGAAATGAATGACACCGTGCAGAGGTGGCACTTTGGTCTGTCGTTTATCGGGTTCAACTGCACGTTCTTCCCGATGCATTTGCTGGGCATGGCCGGCATGCCGCGGCGCTATGCTGATCCGTATCTGCACGGCTACCTGGAACATCTGCTGCCGATGAATCGATTCATCACGCTGGCCGCCATTCTGATGGGGGTCGCTCAGTTTTTGCTGCTCGGTAACTTCTTCTACAGCATGTTCCGAGGCAAAAAAGTCGGTCGCAATCCGTGGAATGCCAACGGTCTGGAATGGACGGCTCCCTCGCCGCCCGGTCACGGGAACTTTGATATCGCTCCTGTCGTCTATCGCGGACCTTACGAATACTCTTCACCCGATGCCGAAGCGATCGGTCTGGATTATATTCTGCAAACAGTGCCGCATGTGAAGGGCGTCGCAAAGATTGCGCATCACTGATTGCGGTTTGCGTATTTATTCAGCGGCGATCAGGTGCGCCGTGATCTGGTTCTTGAAAGAGTTTACTTGTGTCTGTTCAGCGCGAAAACGTTCACCCGGTTGTCAGAAAGCTTGCGACGGCCACCTGCCTTGTCGCATTGCTTCCGATCAGCATGGGTGCGCTTGTCACAACGCTGAATGCCGGGATGGCGTTTGCCGACTGGCCGTCGTCGGACGGGCACAACATGCTGC
>JAYTAK010000880.1:0-7344 GCA_043737515.1 Candidatus Kuenenia sp.
GGAGCGGCATGCGTCAGCTTGCCGGTACAAAAAAACGACGTACCGGAGGGCTCACGCCACTCCGCTCGCCGGATTCATTTCTGGCCGCGCGGAGTATAGCCATCGACCCAGCCGCGGGCAGCCTGTGGCGGAATCGCATCGGCGAAGTCCGTTCCGTCGGCCAGCGTGAACGAAATCGCAAGCGGAAACTGGCCTTTCGGAGCACCGCCTGTGTACGGGCCTTCCCCTGAGTACATGCCGTTGGCAACCATCTTCAGTTGTGTGATTCTTCCGTCGGTCACGGTCATCTGGCCTCGAAGGCTGGCGGCGTATGTGCGGTCGCCGGACATCGATTTCAGCTCCACATGCCCGGTAATGCTGTCGCCATCAATTGCAATTCGTGTTGAGGCAACTTCGTTTTTCTCCCAGAAAGGTGGTTCGCCGCGAGTGTTATCCAGCAGGTGGAATTGAGCGATGCGAAGTGCTAATCGGTCAGGAAAGTTACCAGCCACGAGTGCATCGTGTTCTTCTTTTGTGATCCAGAGATTGTCTCGGGACAGCGAGGTTTGAAAAATCTGCTGAAAGTGAGATTCCGGTTCGTCGTAGCCACCCATGACTTTGGCACACACGCGTACGATCAACCCGCCTTCCGGTGGTTGCAGATTGAACCGATTGTCGATCTTTTCGGCCACGAGCTGTTTCGTGTCTGCCGGTTGGTATCGGGCCAGAGCGGAGGTCAGCATCTGCTGGACTCGATCGGGATCACGATTGTTCGTATATCCCAGAAATGTGCCATCCGGAGCTGCCATATACAGCCCCTGAGTCGTGCCGTTTTCGAAGTCGTGACGTGGTCCCTGGCTGGCGATCTTGCGATAAAACTCGCCCTCGGAATCCTTCTGACGCCTTTGATTCCACTGATCGATCGCGACCGGAACGGTTTTAGTCTTGAGGAATTCCACTACGGCGGGGTCTGCGAATGTCGACTCACGGTCGATCACACCATTGTTTCAGGTGCAGCCGAGCGGGTGCCCGTCCATCGCCCAGATAAAGATGGGCTTCTTCTGTTCGGCAGCGATCTGCTGAGCACTGAGGACCGATGTTTTCCACGGCACGGACCGCCACAGTGCAGTATTGTCGGGCTGCAACTCGGCATGGAGTTTCGCGAACTCGGCCTCAGTGAGTTCTCCAGTATGAGCGACAGCCGCAGTTGCCAACGATGCGACCAATGCCAGGAAGACGAAGCGACCATCAAACGACACACGCGGGATTCTCATCATGAAGTTCCTTTTGTTTGTGGCTCGCAGCAAAGTATGCTGCAGCGCAGCAGACCGGATTCAAGATTGTGACAACGGTCGGCGCATTTTGTCCAGCAACTATTTTGTGGCTCAATTAATGAGTACCCACATAGTCAGAGACGAGGTACAATTGACCGGGCTTTACATCGTTATCGACTGAACCGACCGGGAAGGAAAGCACTAATGGCCACAGTTGAAGAACTCATCCAAGTGTTGCTCCATTCTCCACAACTGCCGAATTTGGTGGACCGGTTGACTCAACAATTGCAAAACGAACGGTTGGCCCGCCATCAATTCTATGAGGACATGACTCCCGATCAGAAAATCGAATTCATTGATGGAGAAGTGATCCTGCATTCGCCTGCCCGCAATCGACATCTTGATGTCACAATGCTGACGGCAAAGCTGCTGCACACGTTTGTTGCACTTCATCGTTTGGGAACCGTCAAGTCGGAGAAATGTCTGTGTGTGTTTCCTCGCAACGACTACGAGCCCGACATTGTTTTCTTCGGTCCCGAAAAAGTGGCCAGTCTTACGCCTGATACGATGAAGTTTCCCGTCCCTGATCTTGCGGTCGAGGTTCTTTCATCATCAACAGAAGACCGAGATCGCGGAGTGAAATTTGAGGACTTTGCGATCAATGGCGTGGGAGAGTATTGGATTATTGATGCCGTTACGCAAACGGTCGAACAATATGTGCTGGTTGATGCCGCATATGAATTGCGAGTCAAGTCTTCATCTGGCCGACTATGCAGCTTCATGATTGCTGGACTTGAGTTCGAAATCGAAGCAATGTTTGATGAACAGAAAAGCCTTAACGCATTACGAAAGTTAATGGAGTGAACAGAATCACATGGTGAGCAGGTTACTACATTCGCTCCACCGTCACTGCCATCACGATCGGTGCCGTGTTGTCCGGCCCCTTGACCAGTTCGATCGTTTCGATCAGATCGTGCTTTTTCGGAATCACGGTGATGCGGCGGATCTGCTGGCCACCGAGCGCGTAGGCGAATTCGGATTCGGGCACATCGACGCGACGAATATAGTCGGCGAAGTGAACCCCGTTGATCAATTCAATATCCTCCGTTGAACCATCCTTGTAGTGCAGTCGGACGATCATCGAAACGGTCTTTTTCGCATCGTACGGGAAACTCCAGCCACCGACGCCGCTGAGCAGGTGGATGGCTTTGGCTTCGGAATTACAGGGGAGCGTCACAGATTTGGGCATGGTGGGCGGCAAACTGCCATTCGGGCCGTTCAAAAGAATGATGTTCGGCACGGTTTTGCCGCGAGGATCGGTCAGAATAAAGGGAACGTCTTTGAAGATCTTCGGAGTCCAATCGCTGAACACCATGCGATCCGGCCCCTCGTCGCCGTTACTGAAGAGTCCCTTGGTACTGATGGCGGTGGCGTAGCGATCAAGCGACACCGGCATGTACTTGCCTTTGTCTGTCAGGAACTCCAGCAGGCTGGTGAGTTCTTCCGGCGACACCTGCTTTTCGAAGCCTTCCGGCATCAGCGATTTGCGGGATCGAATCAGTTCATCAATGTCTTCGCGAGCGATCTGGTTCTCTTTCCCTTCGGCATCGATTAGCGTAATCGCTGTACGGGATTCGCCGGACATCATGCCGTTGATGACGATGCCGTCGGTCTTTGCCACCGTGTAGATTCGAAAATTGCCTTCAACGCTGCGGCTGGGGTCGATGATGTGCGTCAGCAGCTCATGCTTCGGATGGACGGCCATTCCGGTAAGGTTCGGGCCAATGGCTTTTCCTTCCGTGCCATGCATATGACACTTCGAACAGTGCTTGACGAACATCGCTTTGCCGACCGTGATGTCGCCTTTTTCTTCGCAGAGCGGCAGCAATGTTTTGAGCACCTTGTCGCGGTCCGCATCCGGCAGCCCGCCGCCAGCCGCCAAGAGCTTTTCGGCGTCGGCACGAATAGACTTGTCGGGATGGACTCGGAGAGCCTGCTTCTGATCCAGCGTCAGGTCGCCGATTTCCATCGTGCGCGCTTCGATGGCTTTCAGCAAGGCTGTCGTCGTGGCAGGACGAGACAACAGGACTCGCACGGCTGCTGCTTTCATCGACGGAGTCATTTGTTCCGTGCGATCCACGATGATTTTCCCCGCATCGTCTGCGGTACTCAGACCGGCGGCTTCGATGAGACCGACAGCAAGATCGGGCGGTGTCTGCAGACTGATCGTATCCAGAACTGCAGTCAGGACGTCCGTGTTTTGAGACTGAAACCCAACAGCTTCCTGAGCCGCGTTGATACGTGCGGCCGTTGTGGAGTCCGCGTCGTTCACAACCTTCAGCAGCGAAGTCACGATCTCCTCAGAGTACGATTCCAGCGCCTTGGAACCGCAAATGTTCGCCAACTTCACGACTCTGCTTCTGCTGGCAACCTCACTTTTCTTCAGCAGCTCAATGAACGCGGCGTCCACGTTTGCGGATGTTGTGAATTCAAACTTTGGAGGAAGTCCGGCAATGATGCCTTCGAGCGCGGCGTCCATTACTGGCGGGTCGGCGAGTGTAATGTCGTCGAGAAACTCTTCAAGATCTTTCGTACTGGGTCGAGTGCGTCCAAGATGCTCAGCGACCACTCGCACGATCTGCAATGAACTTGACGGAGTATCATGACGGAGGGTCGTGATTTCATCTTGACCGACCGGCAACGCGGTCACCTTGTTGATCACGGAGAAATGGCTGAGACGCTTTGTGCATTGTACGGACGACGCCACAGTCACTGCATCAAGCAGACCCTGGTCTGTGATCCCGTCACAGGCCAATTCAAAGATCATTTCTGCAGCTTCTTCAGTAACGGGCATTTCCGACAAAGTCAGGAACAGCTGCAACAGAACCTGGGCGTCCTTTTCCTGATAGAGAAGTGCATTCCGATTTTCGACTAGGGCTTTCAGTCCAAACTCATCATGCGGCAACACAGCAATCACGTTGCGCCGCACCGCAGCCGACGGATGCGACAATGCTTTTCGCACCACCGGCCCAACGACGCTGGCCGACTTGACGCGCAGATCCAGACGGCGATCGACCAGCCAGCCGTTGTCGCTGAGGAAAGGCATGTATCCCAGTTCGGCGAGGGTATGAACTGCATGCACGGCCCCGGCGTTTAGCCCAATTTCATCAACAGACTCATCCGCCAGCAAAGCCAGGAGTGGCTGGAGAACTTCGCCCGTTTTGCCGGCATCACGTTCAATCAACAGCCGCTGAGCCTGCAGTCGCCAGTTAAACGATGGATGCTTCAATACCTGAACTAGTTCCAGATCACTCGCCTTCGCCAGGCTGCTCCATTCGTGAAGCGTGTCCTTTTCTCCGTCAGTCGGGAGCACACGATAAATTCGACCGTGCTTCTTATCACGCAAATCGCTTTCGTACGCGTTGCCTTTGCCGTTCTTGAAGCCCTGCGGAGTTGGATTGTGCTGGATGATGAAGTTGTACCAGTCGATGACCCAGACAGCTCCGTCCGGACCAATTTCCGCCATGATCGGAGATGCCCATTCGTCGTCGCTTGCGATCAGATTCGTGGGGCTCGTCGATTTGTAGCCGGTACCGTCGCGATGCAGGACAAATGTGCCGACAAGATGACCGGTCGGTTCGCAGACAAATGCCGTCTTGTTCCACCACTGCTGTGGAAACGTTCTTGCAGTGTACAACGCATGACCGGCTCCGGCCGTGTAGCCGCCGAACTGATCGACCTGACGCACGTTTTCAGTAA
Source organism: Candidatus Kuenenia sp. (assembly GCA_043737515.1). Classification (GTDB taxonomy): domain Bacteria; phylum Planctomycetota; class Planctomycetia; order Planctomycetales; family Planctomycetaceae; genus SXXK01. The sequence goes on from JAYTAK010000880.1 coordinate 5,013, forward strand.
TGGCCTTGAACAACCACGAGTCTGCAATTGTCCCGATATCCGGAGCCGCCCAGCCTCGCACTTTTTCGTAATAGCGGTTCGGAATCGGCACAAACGTGCTCGGGTTATGGTTGGCCGTGGAGCCGAAAATCAGGCCGTCTTCGCTGATGCCGAGTCCCCAGGTGTTGTTGTTTGTCGAGCGGATGAATTCAACGTCGGTGACTTTTGGGGGATCTGAGTTCGAGAGCTTGAATCGCCAGAATCCCTGCCGGAACGACTGTGACGACTTGCCGTCGTATTCCGGAGTGCTGTCGTTGTAGCCCTGCATGCCCCAGATCCAGTTATCCAGACCGTAGCGAAAGTTACTGATGCCTCCGTGAGTATCGCCAGCGCCGAAGCCGGTCATCAGGACGGTTTTCTGGTCGGCCTTGTCGTCGCCGTCGGTGTCTTTCAGGTACAGGGTCTCGGTTGCATTCTGAACCACCGCCCCGCCACGATAAATCATGATCGCGGTGGGAATGGACAGGCCTTCGGCGAAGATCGTGAATTTGTCGGCGACGTTGTCTCCATCCGTGTCTTCGCAGATTTTGATTCGGTCGCGGTTTTGGCCAAGTTCATTCGGATAATCGAGCGTCTCGCAGATCCAAAGGCGGCCTCGTTCGTCCCAGTTCATCGAGATCGGCTTCGCTTCGAAGTTGCGTTCATCGGCGTACAGTCGCAACGCCATGCCTTCCGGCATGACATAGTGTTTCATCGATTCTTCAGTGCTGAGCGGCAACTGCATCGTGGTCTTGGGAGCCCCCTGAACTCCCCATTGACGACCTGGCGTATAATTCGGGATCTTCGGGCCGACTTCGACGAATTCAAAAGGAGCGACGTCCTGGCGAAGTTCGGTCATCTTCGGAGCGGTGAAGGCGTCAAGATCAGCAAACGCAGGCACGACGGACACATCTTTGCCGCAGGCCCAGCGGATACCTCGTTCGACGAGATTGCTGAACCCCGGATTCTTCCACGTCCGCTCATCGTGTCCCCATGCTGTGTAAAAGACGCGGCCTTTGCCGTGAGTCCTCACCCATGTCCACGGTTCCCGGTCGCTTCCTTCAGCCTGTTCGCCTTCGACGCGATATTCCAGAACCGTGCGGTTCTCTTCGTTGTGCAGATGATGAATGTAGGTTTCATCCCAGCTCGTAAATCCGCTGAAGTCCTTCATGATGGAATGCGTCGGTTCAGCAATCTGCGTCCCAAACACCTGCCCGCCATGCCGCTGAAACTGCCCGCCCATGAGCTTGACGATGTCCGGATTGTTTCGCCAGCAGTACGTCGCACAGTGCAACGGAACAAACCCCTTACCGCCAGCGACGTAATCCAGCACAGCCTTCGCCTGCGAATCTTCGATCCTGTCGATGTTCGCATACAGCACCAGCCCATCAAAGCCTGCCAGTGTCTCGTCTGTCAGGTCTTCCATGCGATCCGTGTACTTCAGTTCAATGCCCCGATGTTCAAGTACCGGCGCAAGCTGGTGAAACATGTCAACCGGCCGATGATGCCCATTGTCGCCCATGAAGAGCAGTTTCAGATCAGCGGCGGTGGTTGTGCCAGGGATCTGGAGGACAGCCAGCAAAACAAGAGAGCGAAGGAGTGTGGTCATAATGGAACGTGGTTTCATGAATAGATGCTGATTGATGCTTTTTGGTCGATGGTAATGGAATTTCATTGTTGATCATACTGTTCCAGAGCAAGTTGGAGATTGTCAAGGACACCCAGTTTTTCTGCCCAGTAACTCATGTAATCGCGATCCAGTTCGCCCTGCATGAACAGGACATCCTGCACGTCGCCTCGATCACGGTCTCGATTTGCGAGAACCTTGAGAACAATCAAGTCTTCCGGAGAAACAAGCCACACAGGTTGGCCGCCGATATCGTGCTGGCTCCGTCGCGCCAATATCGACTCCTGAAACGTGCTCTCCGCAATGAAGACGTCAATATCGATTCCCTGTGATCCCAGTTGCATTCCAAGTTTTACGATCGGCATACCCGAAACAGTATCGACCCAACCCGATCGGTAAGTAACCGGCACGTGATACCCGGCGTTCTCCGCAGCGTCAAAGAGTTCAGGCAAAAGATCTCTTGAAACAGCCAGCGTAAAGTCAACATCGTAAGTCGGACGCGGAATCCCCAGAACTCTTGTCGCGAGTCCGTCCATGATTGCATACCGATATCCCCTCGCCTCGAACATCTCCACAAATTCATGCAACGCCACAATCAAGTCAGGAGGCATCCGTTCGAGTCCTCGCCAATGCTTCCAGCATATTTCGGTTCCTTTCGTCATTCTGCCGACGCAGGAGTTCAAATCT
>JAYTAK010000881.1:0-3218 GCA_043737515.1 Candidatus Kuenenia sp.
CAGAAATGAGTCCGGCGAGCGGAGTGGCGTGAGCCCTCCGGTACATCGCTTTTTTGTACCGGCAAGCTGACGCATGCCGCTCGCCAATTCTCTCACTCAAGGCCGCGCGGAGTATATAAGCACTTCGGTAGAAGTAGTTTGGCATAAAATCGTTTAACCGCGTGGGCAACGCCCCGCGCTTTGTATTTCAAATCTCAAATCTCAAATACGAAATCTCAAATAGTACAAGCGCGGCCCGATGGGCACGCGGTTAAACGAAGGAACTTCTGCACTGATGCTTACCGCACGCGGTCGCCAGTGACTCGTTTAACGGCAAGCCGCAGGCGACAGCGTCCTCAACACGTCGCTGACGACTGCGGCTTGCCGTGAAACGATAAACATCTCATCCATAGCCGTGTTGAGTATAGATCTTACAGCCCAGTCGCCTGGCTCAAGCGAGCGACATTGCATTTAGGGCGTCGGTTGATTGCAATCTGGATGGAGAGGACTGTATAAACTCGTTTCAGTCTCCGGAATGTTCTGATCCGGGTGCAGGCAGTGAGAGTACTCATGGTTTACCAATGAAATCAAAATGAGTTTTCCTGCGACAGGCGAGCCCCGATTTAATCCGATCCGCAGTTGAAACAGAATGGACTATCAATGAGCGCCGTTGCAAACACCGAACTGGCTCAGGAGCAGATTCAGCACTTCGCGCAGAAAGTCGGCGAGATCCGAAAGCGGCTGCACGAAACGGTGGTCGGTCAGGACCAGACAATTGACCTGCTGCTGACATGTGCATTGACTGGTTCACACGCATTGCTGGTGGGCGTTCCGGGGCTTGCCAAGACACTCATGGTGAAGGCATTGGCGGCGGCGTTTCAGTGGAAATTCAACCGCATTCAGTTTACACCCGACTTGATGCCTTCTGACATCACCGGTTATGAACTGCTGGGACGTCCTGCCGCAGACGGATCACCGGAACTCACATTTCGACGCGGCCCTGTCTTTGCAAATCTGGTGCTGGCAGATGAAATCAACCGGGCCGCTCCGAAGACGCAGTCCGCGCTGCTGGAAGCTATGGCGGAGCGGCATGTAACCGTGGGCGGCATCACGCATCATCTGGAAGATCCGTTTCTTGTCATCGCGACGCAAAACCCGATTGAACAGGAAGGCACGTATCCCTTGCCCGAAGCGCAGCTCGACCGGTTCATGATGGAAATTCAGATCGGTTATCCGGACCCAAAGCAGGAAGTCGATATCGTGATGAAGACGGCAGGAATCCTGCAACAGATTCCCGAAGCCATCTTTGATCGACAGACATTCCTGAAACTGCGGGAACTTGTGAGGGCCGTTCCGATTCCGTCCAATGTGGCGGAATTTGCCGTGCGTCTGTGTGGTGCGACGAGACCCCATGAAGCCACGGCGTCGCAGGTCGCGAAAGATTATCTGGCCTGGGGCGCGGGGCCGCGAGGATCTCAGAATCTGGTGATGGCCGCCAAAGCCCGCGCATTGCTGCTCGGTCGAACGGCTCCTGTCATCGACGATATCCGCCAGCAGGCAATTCCTGTGCTGCGTCACAGGATTATTGTGAATCACAGAGCCATCGGTGACGGCATCACGACACAGGAAGTCGTGCAGCGATTGTTGAAGGAAAGCTCGGCCTGGTAGCCGAGTTGATCAGCCACGACATCAAAACGTTCCGAGGATTCTCAGTTCATGTTATCGACTGCGACACAAAGCCGATTCCTCGACCTTCAGGCACTGGCATCCCTTTCGCGGATGCGGTTTACCACGAAGCACCGTATCGAGGGATCCTACAGCGGTCGCCATGTGTCCCGACAAAAAGGCGGAGCCGGTGAATTTGTTGACTATCGGGAGTACTCACCAGGCGAAGACCTGCGCCGTATGGACTGGAAGGTTTACGCGCGAACCGGCAAGTCATACATCCGACTGTTTCAGGACGAAACAAACCTCCTGTGTACGCTGGCGATTGACGTCAGTCGCTCGATGCTGTTTGGCAGTAAGACGGATCGCGATCTGACGGGCTCCAAGCTGGAATTCGCTCAATATCTGACCACAGCATTGTCGCACATTATCGCACAGACGCAGGATCACGTTGGATCGGCAGTGCTGGCCGATCATCTGATCAACTGCCTGCCCCCGGGCGGAACACCGACACATGTCGGGCTTGTGCAGGACATGATTGAACGTCTGGGAGCAGTCCCTTCCACAACTCTGGCTCCCGGACTGAAACAGTTATTCGAGCGCGCGCGGTCTCGCGGTGTACTCATTCTGGTCAGTGACTTTCTGGTCGATGATTTGTCGGAGGTCTTCGCGGCGCTGAGGCTGTTTCGGCATCGGCAGTTTGAGGTCTCGATTCTGCATCTGGTGCATCCGGATGAAGAACGACTTCCGGACGGCGCGGCGTTTCGATTTGAGGGGCTGGAAGGCGAAGGCACCATTGATTGTTCGCCGCTGGAAATTCGTCAGGAATACGAAACTGCGTTTTCGGATCATCTCGCAAAAGTCCGTACGTTCGCGCTGGCGATCGGGTGCGACTATCGACGAATCTCGACGGCTCAGTCGTGGATGACAGTGTTGAGCAGTTTTCTTGTGGAACGAAACGGTTAGCGCACAATGCGAGCATGGAACCAGAAATAAAGCGGGCGATCGAACCAGAGGCGTCGGAATGTTTGCAAACGGTTGGGCAATTGCGGCAGGAGCTTTCGCGGTCACGCTGCCGGTGGTAATCCACTGGCTGACGCGACCACGACCGACCCGGATGCCCGTTTCGACTCTGCGATTTATTCGCGGGGCCATCGAACAGCGCCGCAGTAGATATCGTCTGCGTAATTTCCTGATTCTGCTGTTGCGAAGTCTGGCCATTTTGATGCTGGCTGCCGCCATTGCCCGTCCGTTGCTGCATCATCAGCGGACTGCGTCATCCACGGAAGCGGCTGCCGTCACTCGCATCGTCCTGCTGGATTGCAGTCAGAGCATGGGGGCGCGCGATGGCGGCATTGTGCGTTTTGAACGAGCGCGTCCGGTCGTGGCTGAGCTGCTGAAGTTTGATCCGTCGCTCAAGTCGAATCTGCTGCTCGCAGCCGCGTCGCCCGACGCGGTGTTCGACGTGGCCACATCGAATCTCGGCGCGCTGCGTGAAGCATTACAGGACGCAAAGGTCCGGCCTGAACGTCTCAGGACGCAGTTGGCTTTGAACCAGGCGGCGGAAATGTACG